>JACQED010000432.1 GCA_016200785.1 Chloroflexota bacterium | reverse complement strand
GCTTCGGTGTAATAACAGCGGCCGAGATCGTCCGCCGCGCCGCCGGGCTGGAGCGCGCTGGCGTGACGATGAGGCGGGTCGCCGGCGAGACGATCGGCGCAGCGTGTGTTCGCGGCGCGCCCGTTTGCGCCGGGGAACTTCCCAAAGAGATTGTCGAAGGTGTGATTCTCTTGAACGAAAATCAGGACGTTCTTGATTCTGTCACGCGCGGTCGGCCTGGGCGCGTATCGCCCCACGATCATCGCGGCGCTGCCTGCCAGACTCAATTTGAGAAAACTTCGGCGTGATATACTTGCGCTCATGCTCTGGGATTTTCACGGCCTCGTCGTGGAGGGAGTTTGGAGCGACGCGCTGATTGGCGAGCGGTGGGCCGCGACGTTCGCCTCGCGGCCTCAGGCGGGCAACGCGGCTCGGCCCGACGCGGTTTTTCGACTCGAATTGGCCGAGGACGTGCCCGCCGCCCCGCAGGCGACTCCCGATTTCAAACAGGGCGATCTGCTGGCGTATTACGCCCGCGGGTCGCGGGTCACCGCCCATTTTCCGCGCTTCGGCCAACTCACACTTGACCTGTCACGCGCCGCGACGGATGGCCTCATCACTTCGGCGGCGCTGGCGACTTACGGTGTCTTTGAAGACCTGATCGCCATCGGCCTCTCCCCACACTTTCGGCGGCGCGGGATGTTTTTGATTCATGCCTTTGCGGCCTCACCCCCCGTCCGCCTCTCCCAGTCCGGGAGAGGGGGGGCAGTGCTGATCGTCGGCGACATCGGCGCGGGCAAGACGACGACCGGGCTTTCGCTTTTGCACGCCGGCTGGAAGCTGCTGTCGAACGACTCGCCCATCTTGAGGCATGGCGGCGAGCTCGAAGTCCTCTCCTACCCCGGCCTCCTCAGCGCGTATCCCGATTCGTTGCTCCGTTTCCCCGAACTTCACTGCCTCGTCACGACCGACGAACTTCCGCCCACGAACGCCGAGCGGCGCAAGATCACGTTTGCCGCCGAAAGGTTTTACGCGGATGTGTGGATTGACCGTGCCTCGCCCGGCGCGCTCGTCTTGCCTCAAATTGAGCGCCGCGCCGATCACACTCTCGAACCTCTCTCAAAGCCCGAAGCCCTCCAGTTGATTCTGCCGCACGCCATCGAGCCGTGGGATCAAGAGATGATCCCGGCGCATTTCGCGCTCCTCAGAGAACTGATCGAGGTGACGCCGGCGTTTCGATTGAGGCTGGGGCCGGAGACCAGCGCCCTCTCTGGAGCAATCGCGACTGTGTTGGCTTGACAAGCCTGTGGCGCGTGACCTGGCCGATGGGCCGGGTTCTGTTTGTGGTGGCCCATTACAGCACCCCCAGTTCTTTCAAGATGTCAAGTGAACCCGGCAGGGACTCCTCCCACAGCCACGCGGGTTTCAGACAGAATCCGGTCAACACCGTCGAACGGATCGCGCCGTCCTTCTCCTCGATGAGCGAATACTGCTTGTCGTCACCGAGCGCGTATGCTTCGACCTGCCTCGCCAGCGGATCAATCACCCAATATTCGCGCACGCCCGCCGACTCGTATTCGAGATACTTCGTCCGCCAGTCGCGTGAGACGCTGTCCGGCGAGACGATTTCGACGATCAGATCGGGCGCGCCCTCGAAGTGATTGGGCCTGAGCAGGCTCAAGCGATCGCCGGCGATGAAGAACAGATCGGGCACTCGGCGGCGGCGCAGGGTGGCGAAGCGGATCATCGCTTCCGGGCCGAAGACTTCACCGAGGCCTCGGCGTTCGACGAATGGGCCGAGAATCTTGACCAGGAAATTGGCAAGGCGCACATGTTGAATGCTCGCCGGCGATGCCACAATGACCTCCCCGTCCACCCATTCGGCCTTGATGTCTTCGTCGCACCACTCGACGAATTCCTCTTCGGTCATCCGCAGGCGCGGCGGTATTTCGCGCTCGACCTCTGCGATCGGTTCTCTCACTGTCATGGGATCACCCGGAAGCGCCTAATCTCCGGCCGCCCCCGGCTCGGCCAGCGGCCCCTTGTGCGTGATCGCGTTGTATCGCACGAAGTTTCGCACGAGCCAGTTCAGCAGGCGGCGCAGCGGCGATGACATGAGCCACTGCTTCACGGCGCCTTCCCAATAGTGCCGGAAATACATTCTGCGCCAGCGCCAGCGCAGCAGCGCGTAGTACGGCGCGAGCATCCAGTGGCCCTTCGAGCGGCCCACGAACAGGATGTCGTTGATCTCGCTCATCACCTGCGCTTCGGCGTCGCTCACCCAGGGTGTGTTGCCGCGATTGAGGTCGAACTCGCACCAGCCCTCCTGATGGTCGGGCGGCACGTAGCCGCGCTTGAGCGCGTCGGGCCACAGCGGCGTGCCGGGGTACGGCATGTAAACGCACACCGAACAGCGCGCCTTCTCGTTCATGCCGCACAGCCGCTCGATCAAGTCATAGGTGATCTTGCGGTCGGCTTCCTCTTCCTCCGGCAGGCCGACGATGAACGACAGATTAGCCTCGATCTTCGGCGCGATGCTGGTGAGATTGCGCATGCCCCACTCGATCTGCTCGGCCTTTTGATCCTTGTGCATCGAATCGAGCACGGCCTGACTGCCGGACTCTGCGCCGATGTTGACCCACTGACAGCCGGTGTCGCGCAACCACGTCACGAACTCCGGCTTGAGCAACTGCACGCGCACCTGACCGCTCCACGGCATCCCGACCTTCTCGACGAGTCTCTGCATCGGCTTGATGCGCCCGAATAGATAATCGTCGGCGTAGTCCACCGCGTTGACGCGGTAGTTTTCTTTGAGCCATTCGATCTGCGACAGAACGAAATCGTCCGAGTGCTGTCGCCACGTGCGCTTCATCACCACTTCGTTGTAGCAGAAGCCGCAGCGGAACGGACAGCCGCGCGAGATATAGACCGGGATGGCGCGGTCGTACGGGCCGGATTGGATGAGATAGCGTTCGACGGGGATCAAATCCCAACGCGGTCGGAAGCGGTCGAGGTCTTGAATGAACGGCCGCTCCATGTTTTCGACCGGCACGCCGTTCTTCTTCCACGCCAGCCCTTTGACGGCGGCATAGTCGGTCGGAATTTGCCCGGCCAGCATCCGCGCCAATTCCTGCGTCGTCTCCTCGCCCTCGTTGACGACCACGAAGTCCACGTAATCTTCCTTGAGGCAATCGAGCGGCATGATCGTCGCATGAACGCCGCCCCACGCCACCGGCACGCCCATCCCCTTGAGCCGTTTCGACGTGTCGATCACCGGCTTGAGTTGCGGCCCGGTGATCGTGCTGATGCCGACGAACAGCGGCTGTTCGCGCTCGACCTCGCGCAGGAACGTCCCGACGTAATCGTGCGTCTCGTGGAACACGCGCGCTTTGAAGCCGGCCTGAATGAGCGCGTCGGCCACGTACATGATGCCAAACGGGGGATACATGTCGCGCTCGTTGCGATAGTTCATCAGGAAAATGGTGTCGTTCGACATGAGTTGCTCCTTTGGCGATACGGCAGGGAAACGAAGGAACGGCAAGAACTGATCGAACGCAATCCGCAATCTGCAATCAGCAATCCGCAATCACCCTGAACCCCGTTCCCTGCGCCCGGTAATCCACCGACTTGATCCAGGTCGAGCACGCGCTTCGCACGCAGCACTTCGTGTGATGCACGCTGTATCCCCACGACCCGCCCTTGACGACGTGAAAGTGCGGCGCGTCAGGATGATACAGGCTCACTGTCCACTCCCAGATGTTGCCCGCCATATCCACACATCCATATGGCGAGACGTTCTCCGGGATCGCGCCGACCGGCAAAGGCGTGCCATTGCGCCAGTACCAGCCGCACCTGGCTAGTTCTTTCCGCCCTCGCACCACTATACTATACAAATACGTCTCCGGGCCAACGGGGAATCTTCTTTGCCAGAGCAGTTCTGGCCTTGGCGGTTCTTCGCCCCATGGATAAGTACGGCCATCCGTTCCACGCGCCGCCTTCTCCCACTGTTCCTCGGTCGGAAGAGTCACGCGCCGCCCGGTCCTGGCCGACAGCCACTCGCAATACGCCAGCGCGTCGGCGAGCGACACTTCGACCATGGGGTAATCTGCCATCTCAGGCGGATACTCGCGCACGATCGCAAATCTGCGCCACAGGCCGCGCAGGTCGTCCGGCTTCCGAATCGCCCACCAGTTTCCCGGCCAGGCGTATCCCGTTTCGTCGAGAAATACTTTCCACGCCGCGTAAGTCACCGGCCGCCTGGCGATGTCAAAGGTGGGCAGATCAATTGTCATTCGCGGGCGGCGCGGCCCCGCGCCCGATTGCCGCTCGTACACTTCCTCCGGCCCATAGATGAACGGTCCGGCTGGGACGTGGGTCCATTCGACGTCAAACGGGGAAGTCATTGAGGCGCGAGCCGTGAAAAGCGACGCGTGATGCGTGAACCTACCCCGTTTCGCGCGTCATGTTTCTCGTCCGTTTTTTCCACCGCCAAGCAGTAGCGCCGCCACTGTCCCCACCACCGCGCCGATCATCCAGCTCCTGCCCACAGCCGGAAGCGTCTCTTTCAGCGGACGCTCGGGGCGGCGGAAGGCGGCGAGCATCAGCGCGTTGCCGACCGCGCCCACGAGCGATGCGGCGAGTGCGGCATCATTGCGCCACGCCGCGCGGAAGGCGACGGCGGCGGCGACTCCGGCGAGTCCGATGCCGGCCCACTTTCGCCCGGGGCGCGGCCCGAACGCGATCTGCGCGTCGCCGATTATTCTCTGCGCGGCGGAGAGATGATGCGTGTGGCCCGCGGGCAGGTCGCGATCGAGTCCGCCGAGAATATCCGGCGCAAATTTGTTCGCGGCGTACCAGCCCGCGCCGAGCGCGGCCAGTGCGAGGGCGCGCGTCGCCGGATGCTCAATATCGCGCCACAGCGCTGCGGCCACAGGGAGGAACAAGTCGGCATTGAGCGAGCGATATTCCTCGATGCGCTGTTGATAGTCTTGCCCGGTGGTGAACGCGGCCAGCGAGGTTGCCGCGCCGGCTTGAATGACCGCGCCGCCTGCCAGCGTCGTCATCGGATCGTCGCTGAACGTCGCGGCGGCGATCGGCGCAGAGGCCGCGCCTGCCAGCGCGAGTAACTTCGGCGCGTAAGACGGTGGATACGATTCTTCGAGGTGGCCGCGCGATCGTTCCAAGTATGGCAGTGCCGCCGCGCCCGCCGCCGAAACGACTGTCAGCCCAAGAGTCACCGGTTCGGACAGAGACAGCGTCTCCGCCACCGCCATCGTCGCTGCTCCCGCCGTTACTAGTCCGGCCAACGCCAGAGTGTCACGATCGGGGGCAGCCAGTATGCTTTGGGTTTTGGGATTTTGGGATTTGGGATTTCGTCCGATCTCTTCCATCGCCTCTTTGATGTGCTCGACGTAGTGCAGGCATTCGAGCGGCTCGGTCGCGTGGATGCGGCGGAAGACGTTGACGTAGCACAGCCGGATGCCGCGCGCGCGGGCGAGCATTCCCCAGTGATGGGCGGCGGAGTGAAAGTCTTCGGGCACCATCGCCTGCGGCGTGAAGTAATGAGACAGGACAACCCTGCCGCGCGCCGCAAGTCGTTTGGCGATGAACCAATCGCCCTTTTGATGGCGCGTCTCGCAGAAGTAGGCAAACGTGAGATCGAAGCGTTCGAGGCACTCGACGGTCTTGTCGAGGTGCATCTCATGGCCGAGGATCAGATCGCCGTCGAAGGCGACTATCTTCGCGCCGAGTCCCGCCGCCTGCGCCAGTGTGCGCTCGATGAGATGATCCGCCGGCCACGAGAATGAGACGGGGCGCGGAACGACGCCGAGTCCTGCCAGTGTGACCTCCGCCGCGACGCTCGCTTCAAAGCCGAGGCCCATTTCGGCGAGGGTCGGGAGGTGACCTTGGAGGGCGAGGGTGGGTGGGAGATCGGGGATCAGGGATTGGGGAGTGGCAACATGAGCGCACGAACTTGGCACACGCGCTACGAGTTCTGTCGCGAGGTGAGCGATGAGTTCCGGCTCCGTCGCGGCGAGATAAACCCACTGTGCCCTCACCCCTGGTCCCTCTCCTGATGGGGGCGGGGAAATGGCGATACGTCCTTCGCGCATCAGCCGGTTCAGCGTGAGTTCAGGAAGCGCGAGGTGCGTCGCGCCGTGGTCTTTGAGTTTGGTGAGAAATGCGTCTAGCTCAATCCCGGCGCGGGTGCAGACGGCGAGGGCGTCGTCGTAATCCAGAACAAGGTAAGCGCGAGTGTTTTCGCGTTCCCACTCAGCGCGGCGTCGGAGCGTCTTCACCGACGCCGCCGCGCCAACGGCAATCAGGCCGAGGTTGATGAGTTTGGAAAGTCGCAAGGATAAAATCCTCGTGTGCTATAATCCCGGACGGCAAAGGAGCATGCGCAAATGGCACGACAGGCTCGGTTGATTACGCCGACAGGCAAAACTATCGTCCTGCCGCTGGAAATTTATCGGCAGGTCAGGCAATTGCTGGCAGCCCGGCCTCGCCGCCGGTCGTGGGCCAAGATGGACAAGGCGATCCGCGATAACTATGGCAAGCTCGCCGGCGGCGTCTCACTGACCGAGGCGCTGTTGGTCGAGCGGGCGGCTGAACAGGCGCGAGAAGACGCCAAACTTGCCTGGCTTCATGGCTGAAACTGCACCAGTCTACGTTCTGGATAGTTTTGCTTGGCTGGCCTACTTTCAGGCTGAGGTCGAGTCGGTCGTAGCGGTAATGTGGCTTCCGGGCAAGTAGCGACTCTGTCAGCCTCCGAGCAATTCAGCCCTCGCCTTCCCACTACTCGGCGTAACCCCTAACGCCCTGCAATCCCTTCAAGCACGAGATTTCGCCGGTGACGTCATGCACGTGGCCAACAGTCAGATTGCTGAGAATCCAGGCCACGTTCTGCTGGCCCATGCCTAACTGCGAGATGTCAATTACGCGCGCCAGGTCTGTGTCCTTCAGCGTGCCGACGTACTCCTCGGTGGCGGCGAACACGGCCGCGCAGTATTGCCTCGTCGCAGCCATCTCTACCTTGACCCGTTTCGACCATTCCAATTCGTTATACATCTGCGGTTCGCTAATGCCCGTCTTGCCGGCCCACGACGAACTGAACATCGGCGCGCCGCCCCTGACCACGGCGTTCATTAATGTGTCCTCGGCCACCGCCAGGTGGGCATACTCGGCGCCGATCTTGTGAGCCACTCCCGGCGGAATCCAATCCGCCATCTCCTGTGTGACATCGGCCATTGCCCCGTCGAAATATCCGTGAGCGTGCTTCGCATTGTCGCGAATCAAAGTAACGGTGTCCATCGTTCATCTCCTCTGGGTTGCGAATTGAGCCGAGTGTAATCGGCCCGGTCAATTTGCGCAAGCGAAAGCGAGTATAATCAACCAACCACTTTCCCTAATTCCGGAGGCTTTTGTGCGAATCGTAGACCTTATCACCAAAAAGCGCGACGGCGGCGAATTCAGTCGCGAGGAAATCGAATACTTCATCCGTGAGTTCACCGCCGGAAACATTCCTGATTATCAGGCCGCGGCCTGGCTGATGGCCGTGTACTTTCAAGGCATGAGCCACCGCGAGACGACCGACCTGACGCTGGCGATGGCGCACTCCGGGGACTTGCTCGACCTGAGCGGCGTCGTCCCATTCGAAGTAGACAAGCACTCGACGGGCGGGGTGGGCGACAAGACGACGCTGGTCGTCGAGCCGCTGGTCGCCGCGTGCGGCGTGCCGGTCGGCAAAATGTCGGGACGCGGGCTGGGCTATTCCGGCGGCACGATTGACAAACTCGAAGCCATCCCCGGCTTCCGCGTGAGTTTGACGACCGAGGAATTCATCGCGCAACTGCGCGAGGTGGGCGTGGTGCTGTGCGGTCAATCCGCCGACCTCGCCCCGGCGGACGGCAAACTGTACGCCCTGCGCGATGTGACTGGAACCGTGCCCTCGATCCCGCTCATCGCCAGTTCGGTGATGAGCAAGAAAATCGCCGCCGGGTCGCAAGCCATCGTGTTGGATGTGAAATGCGGGCTGGGTGCGTTTATGCAGACCCTGAAGGACGCAACGCAATTGGCCGAAACGATGGTCGCCATCGGAAAACTTGCCAAGCGCAAGACCGTCGCGTTGATCGCCGATATGAATCAGCCGCTCGGCTCGGCGGTGGGCAACGCGCTCGAAGTGCGCGAAGCGATCGCAACGCTCAACGGCGGCGGCCCGGCGGATTTCCGCGAACACTGCCTCACCCTCGCGACGCACATGCTCCTGCTGGCGAAAGTCGCGCGCACGCCGAAGGCCGCGCGCGCGCTGCTCGAAGCGGCGATTGCCGAAAGGCGCGGGCTGGAGAAGTTCAAGGCGCTGGTCAAAGCGCAGGGCGGCGACGTGGCCGTCGTCGAGAATGCTGACCTTCTGCCGCGCGCCTCGCTCGTTGAAACCGTTCCGGCTCCGCGCAGCGGTTATCTCGCGCAAGTTCATGCCGCCGAAGTCGGGATGGCCTCTGTGTCTCTCGGCGCGGGCCGCGAGAAGAAAGGCGAGCCAATTGATCTATCGGTCGGGGTCGAGGTACTTCACAAGGTCGGCGACCGGGTGAAGAAAGGTGAGCCGCTGTTCGTCGTCCACGCAAACGACGCGGCGAAACTGGCGGAAGCGAAAGAACGGATATTGGCGGCGCACAGATGGAGCGGTGCGCGGGTGAAGCCACTGCCGCAGTTTTACAAGACGATTGTCTGAATCAAAACCGCCGCGAGAGATGTCTACTCGTGGCGGTTTGCGTTCGCGCTTCAAACGACGTCATTCACCGTCCGCTTCGGCACTGCTGCCCTTCAATGACTTGTCCGGTTTGCCCGATCGGCTGTCGGTCACGTACCAGCCACTGCCTCGAAAGACGACAGCCGGCGCGCTGACTAACTTGCGGGCGCGCCGGTGCCCGTTGGGGCAGGTCGGCGCGCCGGCGTCGGAGAACCGGCGATTTTTCTCAAAGTGCGCTTCGCACGTGTCGCAGACAAATTCATAAAGGGGCATGGTTATTTCGCCGTCACCGTGATGGTCTTCGGGCGCGCGGTTTCGGCCTTCGGCAGAGTCAACGTCAGCAGGCCATTTTCGAAATGAGCCTCGGCCGTGTCGGCGTCCACCGGCACGTTGAGTGTCAGCGCGCGGCTGAACTTGCCGTGCGGGCGCTCGGCGATAACGTAATTCACGTTTTCAATCGGGGCCGGCAATTCGGCGCTGATCGTCAGGGTGTCGTCTTCCACCGTGATGCTGATGTTCTCCAGCGGGACGCCGGGGAAGGCGGCCTGCACGACGATCTCGCCGTCGGTGGTGTAGGCGTCGATCGGCAGGCGGTACGTCACAGCCTCGGGCGCGGTGTGCCCGTTGCGCCGCCAAATCGCCGGGCCGATAAAAGCATGGTCAATGAATCGATCCATCGCCTCGGGCAATGTCACTAGTACAGCAACGCGGAAGTCCCTCGCTGGTTTTGCGTCTGCCGCAGGCCGCGACCCGCGCTCGGAAACCCGCGCCGGATTTTCGCCGGGCTGTACTAGATTGCGAACAGGGTTCATGCGGATGTAATTTGTCATTGTGGCCTCCTTGTTGGCTGATGGCTTATCGCACATGGCCTGCGATGGGCCATCGGCGATAAGCGATAAGCGATATGCGATTCTCTATTTCTTCTTGATCTGGATCGTCTTCGGCTTGACTTCGTCGGCCTTGGGCAGAGTGAGGGTCAGCACCCCGTCTTCGAACTCGGCCTTCGCTTTGTCAGTCACAACCGTGGTCGGCAGGGTCAGCCTGCGGGCGAACGAGCCGTAGCGGCGCTCGCGCCGGACGTAGTTGGCGTCCTTGACCTCGCTCTCGCTTTTGGTCTCGCCCTTGATCGACAGAACGTCAGCCGTCACATTGACCTGAATGTCCTCGGCCTTGAGGCCGGGGACGGTGGCCTTGACGATGACCTCGTCTTTGTTCTCGATCACGTCCACCGGCAGCGGCTGGAATTCGCCCAGCATCTCGCCGTCCCAGCCGCCGAATGGCCGGACGAAGGACTCGGCGAACAGGCGATCCATCGCGTCGCGCAGGGTCAACGCCTCTCGAAACGGTTCCCAACGAACAATGTTTGCCATGGTCGGATACCTCCCTGTTTCTCCTGATTTCTGGCGCAACTATAGGCCGTTCGCGTAAGAGGCGCGCAAGCGGGAGATAAGAAGAATATAAGCGGAAGCAGGGGCCGACTAATACGGGACGGCGCCGGCGACCTGGCTGAGAACTTGCCGCACGGACGTCTTGCGCGAGGCCGTGCACGGCATGATCAGCACGTCCGATTGGACTTTGATCAGGCGGCGCAGTTTGTCGGGGGGCACGGCGCAGTCGAGGTCCTGCTTGTTGGCGGCGATGAGGTAGGGGACCTTTCGCTCTGCGGTGAAAATCTCAATCAGTTCACGGACTTCGCCGAAAGAATCCTCGGCGCACGAATCCACGACGACCACAAAGCCGTGCATCTCCTTCATCAGGATGTCCCACATGAAATCGAAGCGCGCCTGCCCCGGCGTGCCGTGCAGGTGCAGAGTGTCGTCGCCGATGGTGGCGCGGCCGTAGTCCATGGCTACCGTCGTCTGCCGCTTCGACCCTTTTTCGCGGTGCGTGAGCTTCTTCTCGGTTGACACCACGTCGATCTCGCTGATGGCCTTGATGAATTGCGACTTCCCGGCGCTGAAGGGGCCGGTGACGACGATCTTGAGATTGCGGCTCATGCAGTTTTTGCCTCCGTCCGGGATGAGGGCGGCGCGCCGGCCTGGCGGCGGAAATCCACAAAACGATAGCCGACCCCGCGCTCGGTGAGGATGTACTGCGGATCGGCCGGATTCCTCTCGAGTTTTTGGCGCAGGTAATTGACGTACAGGCGCAGATAGTGTGTCTCGTCGCGGTATTCGTAGCCCCACACTTTAGCCAGCAGTTGATCGTGCGGCACGACCCAGCCGGCATTGCTGACCAGATGATACAGCAAGCGATATTCGGTGGGGCGCAACTGCACCGGCTTGCCTTCCACCAGCACCTCGCGCCGGTTGAAGTCAAGCGTCAGCCGGTCGTCCACCTTGATCGGCCCCTTCTCGACCGTCGCCGGCATTTCGGCCCGGCGCAGAACGGCCTTCACCCGGCTGACGAGCTCGCGCGGGCTGAAGGGCTTGGTCACGTAGTCGTCCGCGCCAAGCTCCAACCCGCGCACCCGGTCGTCCTCTTCGCCTTTGGCTGTGAGCATGATGACCGGCACCGACGAGATCTCGCGCAGAAGCCGCAGAGTCTCGAAGCCGTCGAGTTCGGGCATCATCACGTCGAGAACGACGAGGTCCGGCAGGCGGTCGCGGATTTTGTTGAGCGCGGTCTGGCCGTCGCCCGCCTCCACCACCTCCCAACCTTCCAGTTCGAGATTCATGCGGATGAAGCGGATCATCCGCGGCTCGTCGTCAACGACGAGGATGCGGTAACTGGGACGGTCGCTCATTCGCGTACAACGCCGAAGATCTTCTCTTCTTCTTCGCTCGGCACGACTTCGATGAACGTCATGCGGTTCATCGGGAAGATGACCGTCGTGACGTTGGCGGCCAGATTGGGCATGTCCTTGCCATCGCGCCGGCGAGGATTCTGGATGGTGATGGTCACGTCGGTGGCGGTGGGCAACTGCTCGACCTCACCCACAATCGGTTCCTCACTAGCGACGTGCAGGATCACGGTGAAAGCCATAGTCGCTTATCCTGTCTGCCCCGGTTCGAAATAGACGCGCAGGGCCAATTTGCCGAGTCGAATTTCGTCGCCGTCGTTGAGCTGAAAAGGAGCGTTGGGTTGCAACTTCACACTGTTGACCATGCTGCCGTTCGTGCTGCCGAGGTCGGTGAGCGTCAGCGATGTGCCGTTTATCGTCAGCGTGGCGTGCATGCGCGACACGCCGAGTTCCAGCGCGCGGAACGGGCTGAG
>JACQED010000431.1 GCA_016200785.1 Chloroflexota bacterium | reverse complement strand
GTTCGGATCGTAGGCGGGCATCGATACGAACGCCAGGATGTCGCCGTTGTGGACGTCGATCACCACCGCGCCGCCCGAGTTGGTCCCGAGCCGGCGCGCGGTATATTCCTGCAGGCCTGCATCGATCGTCAGGCGGAGTGTGCTGCCCGCAACCTCGGGCCGCGTCGTCAACTCGCGCGACGACTTGAAAGATGGCGCTGTAGTAGAGGCGATAGACGATCTCGGCATCTTCCCTCGGCTCAGATCGCGCGTCGGTGAACGGCAGACTGACCTCGGCCCACACCCCCGTGGCCGGAATGGCGATTAGCGGCAGATTGAAGACTTGCTCTACGGGCTGAACCCATGATGAATAGATATACCCGTCGGCCAGCGTGAACCAGATCGAGTTGTGTGAGAGTTCGCCGATGCCTGTGAGTTCGCCGAGGATCGAAACGATGTCGTCTTGTTTGGCAGTGCGAATGAGGCGGCTATCGGGGTTGGGCAACTGGCGAACGGCGGCTTCGGTGGTGACACGGCCTAATCTAACCGCACCGCCGAAGGGGGAGGGGAGCGCGGCGGCGAGACTTGCGGCGCTGAGTTTTAGGAAGTCGCGGCGAGAGGTCACAAGTCGTCTGGGGTGAGACCGGTGCGTTTGGCGATGCGGGCCAACTCGCCGTGTTCCAATTGCTCGGCAATCACCCGCAGGCCCAGGGCCTCGGCCCGCGCGACGGCTTTCGCTTCTGTTTCGCCGTAGGCCATGACGCCGGGCAGTTCGAGCACCTCGGCCAGCCAGCGGCCATCGTCTTCCTGGTCGATTTCGATAGTGAAACGCATCTCCTCGCCCTCCCACACATCCATGTCCAAGAAGGTTCTTTCCTTGACCAGTCCGCGTCCTCAGATGCGGCCTTCGCGTCGGAGGATGCGAACTTTTCCTGACGACCGCTGACCCTCAACTGAAGTGGGCCGGGAGAGACTCGAACTCTCACGAGGGGCTGCCTCAGAGGATTTTAAGTCCTCGGCGTCTGCCGATTCCGCCACCGGCCCGAGCGGATGAATTGTAACACGAATGGGGGGAGAGCCGCCGACGGACTCCGGCTAGGGCCTTGATTCCTGCGCTGCTTGTCGCATCTCGGCCAACTGACGTGTCGTCTCCGCGATTCGCGTCAGCCACATCTCGGCGGCGGGTTTCCACGCCGGGCAAGCCTCGGCCCAGCGCCGATACTCACGCGCCCAGCCTGCGACTTCGGCTTCCAGTGCGTCAATCAGCGCCACAGTCATCTCCGACTCCCCGGCGGCGGTGAACAGCGCCTCAGCCACTTCGAACCGCGAACCAAATGGAAGACGCGTGCCGAGGGCTTTCGCCATCTGCCCCAAACGAGAGCGAGAGAGAAAGACACCGCAACGCGCCGGGGCGAGAAAGAAGCCGAGGAGGTCGTGGAGGCGGACTTCGTTGTCTGATGGCTGATCAAGAATCGCGAATTGCGAATTGCGAACTGCCGTCGGGTTTGCAGGACTTGTGGCTTGCCCCTTGCCGCTTGCGCCGTGTGCCCTGAACAACGAATCGCGAGTTATCGCGGCCAGCGAACGATAAAAAGCATGCGCCGACGGTTCGCGCTCGACTGCGAGACAGCAGACGGGAGCCCATTCGAGGAAGGAGGAGAGAAAATCGCCAATCTCAATTCTCTGGATTGCCCGATGCGCCACAAAGCCCAGGCACAGCCCCACATGATCCGCCGCGCCGACCTCGCTTAGTTCGGGCGGGTGGTAGCCGTGCCCCTCGTACAGCGCGGCCACGTGTTGGGCGGACGGGCCGTTCAATTCGCCGGAGGGATCAGTGAAGGCGGCGCCATAGGGATAGACGTTGAGCAAGAAAACGTCGGCGTAGGCTGAGGCAAGGTCGGTGGGATCGGCGGCGGGCAAGCCGAGTTCGTTCCGCGCGTGGGAGAGGACCTCGGCGTTTGGTTCGTGGAGCCACAGAGAAGACAGAAGGCTAAAGGATGAAGGCGGAAGGCTGAACTCATCCTTCATCCTTCAGCCCTCATCCTTCGGCAGCCGATACGCCGTCACGTCGGGTCTAAACGGCCTGAGCATCCAGTTGGGCCTGCGCCACTCGCCGGTCGGCGGGCGCGTCATCGCCAGCCAACGTTTGTAGACTTCGTGCGATTTCTGCGTGTCAACGTGAACGTCGCCATAGCGGTCGCTGGGCTGGGCGGCGGTCACTTTCACTTTTTGATGCCAGCAGTGCATCCCGCTGATCGGATCGGGCTGGACGGGGAAGGTGAGATTCTGATGCACGCCGGCATCGCTCCACCATACGCGCTCGGTGTCGGGGTCCGAGGACTTGAACGGCTGGACGCCTTTGATCTGATTCAACTGCCATTGGCCGTCAGACTCCTTCAGTTCGACCAACGCCGAAGCGATGCGGCTCGTCCCGTCGCCCTCGGCCAAGCGCCAGCGCCCGAGGTGATGCGAACAGGCAATCACGCCGGGGCGGATGCCTTCGGTGACCCACACCTTATCCACGAAATAGCCGATCTCGGTTTCGACGCGAACGAGGTCGCCGTTCGTCACGCCGAGGCGCGCGGCGTCCGAGGTGTGAATCCAAGTCGGGTTCGAGTGCGAGATTTCGACCAGCCACTTCGCATTCGCGCTTCGCGTGTGGATGAGGGTGGGGAGGCGATAGGTCGAAAGGAGAATGAATTCGCCCGCGTCGCGATTGACTCGTTCGGGATGGACGTGGCTCGGAATGTATTCGGGGAGGGCAAGTTCGGGCCAGCCGAAATCGCGCAGTGTGGTGGAATAGAATTCGAGTTTGCGCGATGGTGTGCGGAATCCGAACTTGGGCACTTCGTCGATGAGCACGCCGACGGGCCGCCCCATCTCGGTCGTCACCGGCGCGGGCGCGGGCACGATGTTCTTCGGCGGCGTCAGCGGCTCGCGGGTGTAGAGGATGCCCGTCGCTTCGTCCGCCTCCGCATCGGCCACCTCCTCGGGCGAAAGCGCGCGGTCGAACTCCGCCTGCGCGCCTTTGCGAATCTCGAATGCGCCGTACTTTCGCATATATTGCAGTGGCGTCAGTCCTTCTTTCTGTGCCGTCTGCGGCAAGCCGGGCACCGTGTTCTCAAACATCCAGCCGAAGTAGTCATCCATGGTAATGCGTTCGCCGGGCCGATAGGGCGATTCGAAATACTGGCGAATGCCCAGCGAGCCATCGGGGTCAATCTCCCAACTCAGGTCAACCCAGAACTCAGTCTCTTCCCACACCTGGCCGGGGTTGGCCTCATAAGTGCGGTTGACCTTCTGCCCCATCTTCTCCAGCGCCACCCGGCGCACCGGCTGGCGAAAGGCAATCCACTGCCCGGCGTGCGTCTCCTGGCTCATCAGGTCGTGCCGCTCCGAGCCCAGGCCCATCGGCAGCACATAGTCCGCCCACCAGGCGGACTCGCTCCACGTCGGCGAGAGGGCCACGTGCATC
>JACQED010000430.1 GCA_016200785.1 Chloroflexota bacterium | reverse complement strand
GAACTCCGCGTCAGCCGTCTGATCTCGCTATATATGTTCATTATTCTGCTCGGCAGTGTATTGGTCGTGCTGACCGCTCTTGCTGACCTATGGTTCGAATTTCCAGGTGAAACTACTTTCGTTAGCCTCGTGAGTAGCTTGCTGGCCGCCCTCGCCGCCATCTTCCTTTTCCCTCGCTTCGAGCGCTTCGTCGAACGCCGCATCCTGGGCATGCCTCTCCCGCCGACACACTTGTTGCGAATCTACTCGACCCGCATCGCCGCCAGCCCCGACTTGCCCGGCCTCGTTCAATTGCTGAAAGACGAAGTGTTCCCCAGTTTGCTCGTCCGTCAGGCCGTGCTGCTGCGCTTCGACGATTGGAAAAGACTCGTTCCTCTGGATGCGATGGGGATGGGGGCGGCCGACCTCCCGACCGAGCGCGACGTGCCCGCCCTGCTGGCGCAGGCCGGCAAATTCCGCCCGGCCCTCGATCCGGGCGACGCTCCCTTTCCGTGCCCGTGGGCGCGCCTCGTCCTCCCGCTCAACGTCGGCGACGAACTCGTCGGCCTGCTTCTGCTGGGCCGGCGTGACCCGGACGACTTCTACGGGCAGGTGGAGATACCCACGCTGGAAGCGATTGCCGCTCAAACTGCTGTCGCTTTGACCCACACCTTGCATGCCGAGCAACTGCGCGCGCTGAATCAGGCCAACATCGAGCGTCACGAAAATGAGCGCACCAGCCTGGCTCGAGGTTTGCACGATCAGGTGCTCCAGGAAATGGCGGCGATGTTGCTGCACATAGACAATCCGCCGCCGCAGTTCGACCGGGATTCCCAGAACCTGGTCAACAACCTGCGCCGGGTGATCAGCGGCCTGCGGCCGGCCATGCTGGACCATGGCTTGCATGGCGCGCTCCGCCAACTGGCTTATGACCTGGAAGATCGGGCCTCGGACGGACTGGTGGTGAAGTTCGACGTGCCGGAGAGCACGGCGCGTTTCGAGCCGCAGGTCGAACAGCACTTGTTCCGCATCATTCAGCAGGCCGCCGGGAACGCGATGAAGCACGCGTGTGCCCGGACGATTTCCATTGGTGGCCGCGTCGAGCCGGGCGCAGTGGACCTGACTGTGGAAGATGACGGCGTGGGCTTTGTGGCCCGCGAGAAAATGGAGCTCGACGATCTGCTAGCCGACAAACATTACGGCCTTGTAGGTCTGCACGAACGCGCCGAAATCATCGGCGGCAGACTGCAGATCGACTCGGCGCCGGGAAAGGGCACACGGGTGCAGGTGACGTGGACGCCTCTGGTATAATTCCCCCGCCTTTCCACCGGAGACTCGCTGCACCTCATGCGCATCCTCATCACCGGCGGGGCCGGGTTTATCGGCTCCCATCTGTGCGACCGGCTGCTGGCCGAGGGCCACACCGTCATCGCCATGGACAATCTGATCACGGGCAGCACGGCCAACCTCCAGCATCTGGCCGGCCGCGACGATTTCACCTTCGTCAAGCACAACGTCACGAACTACATTTACATCGAAGGCTCTCTCGACGCGGTGCTGCACTTCGCCTCGCCGGCCAGCCCCATTGACTATCTCCAACTGCCAATCCCCACGCTTAAAGTCGGCTCAGTCGGCAGCCTGAACAGCCTCGGCCTCGCCAAAGCGAAGGGCGCGCGTTATCTGCTCGCTTCAACTTCCGAGATCTACGGCGATCCGCTCGAGCATCCTCAGAAGGAAACGTACTGGGGCAACGTAGACCCGGTCGGCCCGCGCGGCGTCTACGACGAGGCCAAACGCTTCGCCGAGGCGATGACGATGGCCTATCATCGCTTTCACGGCGTGGACACGCGCATCGTTCGCATTTTCAACACCTACGGCCCCCGGATGAGATTGAACGATGGCCGCGTCGTGCCGAACTTCGTCGCGCAAGCCCTGCGCGGCGAGCCGCTCACTGTGTACGGCGACGGAGCGCAGACTCGCTCTTTCTGCTACGTCTCCGATCTCGTTGACGGCATCGTCAGACTCTTGGGCTCCGGTGAACACGATCCGGTCAACCTCGGCAACCCCCGCGAACTCACCGTTCTTGAATTCGCCAAAGTGATCAATCGGATCACTCCCAACACAGCCGGCATTGTATTCGAGCCGAAACGCATTCAGGGCGACCCGCAACAGCGCCAGCCCGACATCACACGCGCCCGGCAAATTCTCGGCTGGGAGCCGAAAGTCCCGCTCGAAGCAGGCCTGCAACAGACAATCGAATACTTTCGGGGACGGGTGTAAGTCGTGATTTTGGCACGCTCTTGGCGCTGGAACTCCAGGCCCGTCGAGATGGCTCTAATTGGACTGGCCGTTGGCCTCGGCCTCGCCGCCGCGCGCCTGCCGCTTGGCCCGGCGATGGCTGTGACGCTCGGCCCTGCGCTCCTCGCGCTGATCTTTATCGAACCCGCCGTCGGCCTCGGGCTGACGCTGATCGCCGCGCCGCTCAAAGCCTATCTCGCCAGAGTGTATCCCGGTCTGCCGCTCGATCCCGGCCAACTCTTCTTCGCCGTGACTCTCGCCGCGTGGCTGGCTCGCGGCGCCGCTCGCCGCGAAATCAAAATCCCACACCTTCCTTCTTCCGCCTGCCCCCGCGCTGTTTCGGGGGTCTTCCTTTCTCTCACCCTCTTCATCTCAATCTCCGCTCTTTCTCTTTGGGCCGCCCCGTCACTCTCCGATGGTTTCGGCGAGTTGATCAAGTGGGCGCAGATCGGCCTGATGGCCGCACTGGTCTTCGACTGCGGCAGACGCAACCGCGCCCTCGCGTTCATCCTCGGCGCGGTGTTCGCCGCTGGCGCGATCCAGGCGGGGCTTGGGCTGTGGCAATTTGCCTTTAGCGCGAACGAGCCGGCCCACTTTAGAATCCTCGGCGATCACTTCCGCGCCTTCGGCACGTTCGAGCAACCCAACCCCTTCGGTGGCTTTATGGGCCTGCTGTGGCCGGTGGCAGCGGGACTGACCGCGTGGACTGTGGAGCGTAGAGTGTGGAGCGACTCGCGCTTCACGCTTCACGCTTCACACTCCACGCTCCTCGCCCTCCTCACCTCTCTCTTTCTCCTCTCTCTTGCTCTTTCCTTCTCGCGTGGCGCGTGGCTGGGCGCGGCGGCGGCGGGCGTGACACTCCTCGCCTTCCTTCCGCGCCGGCTGTGGCTCGGCCTCGGCCTCGTGACGGTCGCGTTGATCGGCGGCCTGTGGCTGGCGGAGCGCGGGCTTCTGCCTCAGGCGATCACGGCTCGCATCGCAGACCTGGGCGACTTCACGCAGGTCTACGATGCGCGCGGCGCGCATATCAACGAGGACAATTACGCCGTCCTCCAGCGCCTCGCGTTCTGGCAGGCGGCAGAGGGCATGGCTGACGCGCACCCGTGGCTGGGCGTCGGCATCGGCAACTACCCGGTGGCCTATCCCGGCTTCGCCCTGCTCAACTGGCCGCAAGCCATCGGCCACGCGCACAACATTTATCTCAATATGCTGGCCGAGGTGGGCCTCCTCGGCCTGGCGGCGTATCTGATCTTCTGGGCCAGCGTCGTCGCGCTGACTCTGCGCGCCCTGCGCGCGAACACCGATTGGCGGCGCGGCCTCGCCCTCGGCGTGCTGGCCGCCTGGGCTCACCTTGCCGTCCACGGCCTCGTGGATAATCTGTATGTCAACAACATTCATCTGTTTGTCGGAGCCTATGTCGGCCTGCTGGCCCTCACTCTCAAACGACCTCTGTCAGAATTAGAAAATCACCACAAAGATACGAAGGCACGAAGAACAACTGACAAGGCTCTTCGCGTCTTTGTGCCTTAGTGGTAATGTGTTCTCTCAAGGATCATGGAATGACTCGACTCCTCACCTCTGTCGCTCCCAACCAACGCAAAGAACTCGAACGCTTCGGCAGGTTTCTCGTCGTCGGCGCCATCGGCTTCTTTGTTGACACCGGCATATTGAACCTGCTCGTGCTCGGCCTGCACCTGGTGGACAACAGGCAGCGGCTGTATGCCAAGACGGCCTCGTTCACCATCGCGGTAACGAGTAGTTTCGTCTGGAACCGCTATTGGACTTATCCTGACTCGCGCTCGAAGCCGATTAGAGTACAATTGCTTCAGTTCTTCGGCGTCAACATCATCGGGCTGGGGATCAATCTGGCTATCTTCGGCGCGGTGGGCAACTGGCTCATCCCCGTGTTCCAGCCGATGTTCGGCGCGACGCAAGGGCTGGCGCTCGGCACGAACGTGGCACAGGCCTGCGCCGTAGGCGTGGTGCTCTTCTGGAATTTCTTCATCAATCGAGTGTGGACCTATGGAGACGTTACCTAAGGGAAAGGTCTTGGTCGTGGATGACGATCAAGACCTCACCAAACTTCTCGTGATGATGCTGGGCGGCGTGGGATTTCAAGCCGAGGGAGTTTATACCGGCCAGGCCGCCCTCGAATGGCTCAAGCGCGAACGGCCGATCGCGATCATACTCGACATCATGATGCCCGATATCAGCGGTTTCACTATCCTCCAGCAACTGCGCTCCGACGACAGCACGGCTGAACTGCCGATCGTGATGCTTTCGAGCAAGCCGGAATCCACCGGACGGCCGGCGAGCCTGGCGGCTGGCGCTGACGCCTACTTCGCCAAGCCGGCCACGGCCCGCCAATTGGCCGACGAACTCAAGTCATTGCTCGCCAAACGCGCGACGCGTAAGTTGGGCTAGCATCCCAATCGCCCCTCTCCTGAAGCGAGCGCGCCTCGCCGCCGCTTCGGGAGCCGGGGATGGGGGGTGAGGCATGCGCATCGGCTTCGACGCCACTTCGGCTGCCCGGCAAGGGGGCGGCATTGGCCGTTACGTGCGCGAACTCCTGCGCGCGCTGGCCGCCGCCGACGAGACGAACGTCTATCGCATCTTCGTCGCTTCGCCTCCACCGCTGCCGTATCCTCTGCCGCCGCTTCCGGCGCGTTCGTCGGTCTTTCATCTGCCCATCCACGACAAATGGCTTGCGCGAGTCTGGCACCGCGCCCGCCTGCCGATCCCGATCCAACTCGCGCTCGGCCCGCTCGATCTCTACCATTCGCCCGACTTCACCCTGCCGCCGACTCTCCCCGGCACGCCGACCCTGTTGACCGTCCACGATCTCTCGTTCGTGCGCGATCCCGACTCGGCCGCGCCGGGGTTGAAACGCTACCTCGACGCCGTCGTCCCGCGCTCGGTGCGCCGCGCGACCCGCGTCCTCGCCGACTCCGAAGCCACCCGCGCCGACCTGATGGAACTCTACCGCACGCCGCCCGAACAAATCACCGTCCTCTACAGCGGCGTAGACGCTGCCTTTCAGCCCATTGCCGACCCCGCCGCCCTCGCCGCAGTTCGCGCCCGCTGCGGCCTCGGCGACTCTGCTTTCATCCTCTCCGTCGGCACGCTCCAGCCGCGCAAGAACTACGTCCGACTCATTCGGGCGTTCGCTCAATCATGGTTCATCGATCATTGTTCGTTAGTCATTGTTGGGAGCAAGGGTTGGTTGTATGACTCCATCTTCGCCGAAGTCACGCGCCTCGGTTTGGAGGGCCGCGTCCTCTTTCCCGGCTTCGTCGCCGACGACGATCTGCCGGCGTTGTACAGCGCGGCGCGGGCGTTCGCCTACCCTTCGCTGTACGAAGGTTTCGGCCTGCCCGTCCTCGAAGCGATGGCCTGCGGGACGCCCGTCGTCACCTCCACCGCCTCGTGCCTGCCCGAAGTCGCCGGCGGCGCCGCGTTGCTCGCCGACCCGCGCGACGTGGACGGCCTCGCCGCCGCCCTGCGTCGCGTCTGCGAGGACGACAATCTCCGCCGGACTCTTATCGCCCAAGGTCGCGCCCGCGCGCGCCAGTTCACCTGGGGCAGAGCGGCGAGGCAATTGCTTGACATCTATCGAACGATGGTTTTGCCCCCGGCCCAACCTCGCGTATAATCACCCTCGGTTTTTCATTTGGGGCAGATGCAGGAGAGCGTTATGAAACTCGTTCCTCTTTATTCAACCCGGGGCGATTGGGCAGGGCTATTTCACGAGGGTTACATCTACAATCAGATCGGTGAGTGGATCGGCTGGGTGCCGGCGGGCACGAATCAGGTTTACGCCGTGAGGGGCGAGTACGTCGGCTGGCTGAGCAACGACTTTCGCGTGCTTCGAAAGCGCGCGGTTGACGAAACCATCCCGCGCCGTGCGCCGCCTCCCAGCCCGCCCAGGGTGCCGCTCCCGGCCACTGTGCCGCTTCCGCCGATGATGTCCGAACTGACCTACGACACCATCGACGTCTTCGACGAAGAGCCGGAGCGCCTTTATACGCCCGACGCGGTCGAGGAAACCCGGCCCGACATGGATTGATGGAGGGCAAGCCGATCGGCGCCTCGCGCGTGGCGTTGAGCACCTTCATGCAACCGGAGCACGCCAACGCGCGCGGAAATGTCCACGGCGGCTGGATCATGAAACTGGCCGACGAGGCCGGCGGCCTCGCCGCCATCCGCCACGCGCGCAAGTCGTGCGTCACCGTCGCGATAGACAACATGACAGTCCGCGAGCCGGTGCACATCGGCGACTTGCTGACCTTGAACGCCGAATTGACGTGGGTCGGCCGCACGTCGATGGAGGTGGAAGTGAAGGTGACGGCCGAGAACCCGCTCACCGGCGAGCAGACACACACCAACACCGCGCACATCGTCTACGTCGCCATTGACGAGCGCGAACGCCCGGCGCCCGTCCCGCCGCTCGTCGCCGAAACCGACGCGGAACGCGCGCGAATGGAAGCCGCCAGAGAACGGCAGGCCTACCGTCTCCGCCAGCGAAACCAGGCAGGCGCTTGACTCGATCATGACCGAGCCTCGACTCCGGCCTACCTCTCTCATGCGCCTCGTGGAGCAAGTCTCCGCCAGCAGTATTGTCGCGGCGCCTTCGCCGGAAGATCGCGGCCTGGCCGAGTCGTTGCCTTTTCCCTTTCTCGCTCTGGTCGGCCAGACCGAGATGAAGACGGCGCTCGTGCTCGGCCTGATCAATCCCGCCATCAGCGGCATCCTGCTCGTCGGCCCGCGCGGCACGGGCAAGACCACCGCCGTCCGCAGTCTGGTTGACCTCCTGCCGCAAGTTCAGCGCTCCAGTTGCCCCTACGGTTGTATGCCGGAGGACGTCGAGATTGGCGGCATCGACGCCGTGTGCCCCGACTGCGCAAAGAAGTACGGCGAGCGAGTGCCGCTCACCCATCCCGATCACGTGCGGCTGATCGAACTGCCGCTCAACGCGCGCCTCGAAGATGTGGTCGGCGGGATCAACGAGCGCGCCGCCGTCCACCAGCGTCTGCTGCTTCAGCGCGGCATCCTGGCGCTGGCCGATCAGAATCTGCTTTACATCGACGAGATCAATCTGCTGACCGACGAAATCGTTGACGCCATCCTCGACGCCGCCGCGCAGGGTGTTTGCACCGTTCGGCGCGGCCCGCACGCCGCCACCTATCGCGCCCGGTTCGTCTTGATCGGTTCGATGAATCCCGAAGAGGGAAAACTTCGCCCGCAGATACTCGACCGCTTCGGTCTGCGGCTGATGGTGCACGGCCTGAGCGATCCGGCCGAGCGCCTCTCGGCCTACCGCCGGGTGCGCGACTATCTGACCAACGCGCGCGCGGTGATCGCGGCTTACGCCGGCGACACGCTCGTGGCGCGCGACGAGATCGCCGCCGCCCGACGCCTCCTGCCCTCGGTCGGGCTTACGCCCGAGGCCGAACGTGCCGGCCTCGAACTCGTGCGCCGCTTGCAGATCGATTCACTGCGCGCCGAGATTACGATGTTCGAAGCCGCCCGCGCTCTGGCCGCCGCGGACGCCCGCGACTCGGCCACCGCGCAGGACGTGCGCCTCGTCGCGCCATTGGCCGTCCGCCTGCGCCGTTCGCAGTTCATGATTGATTATTTCACTGCCCAGGAGCACGAAGAAAAAGAGATCGGCCGCGCCCTCGACGAACTCATCCCGCCGCTCCCTTCTGACGGAGCCAGGCCCGCGTGAGGCTGGGGCGGGGCGCGACCTGGCTCGGCCTGGCGCTCGTCTGGGCCGGCTACTGGGCGCCGTGGATCGCCCACCGCGCGGCGGCGCTCAACCTGAATGGCTACGAACTGGCCGAGTGGATCACGTTCCTCCCCGGTGTGCGCGACGGGAGCCTGCGGCTGAGTCGGTTTGACTTCCTCGCGCCGCTCAGCGCGATTGTGATCCTGACCGCGCTTGCCGCCGCGACGCCGGGCCTTTCATCCTGGGTGCGATGGCCCGCCCGCGCCGTCGGGCTCCTCGGCGCGATTGCCATCCTGCCCGAATATCCATTCATCCTCTCTGCGCCAACCGACCCCGAACTACGCCCGACTCTGATCTTGGGCATCGTGACGATCGCGGCGGTTCTCCTCAGTTCAGTCCCGCTCGCGGCGCACTCTCAGCCCTCGGTGGTCCGTTCGGCTCAGTGGCGGGGCGTGGCGCTGGGCCTCCTCGCCGCAGTCGCCCTCGGCTTTACGGCCCGCGCCCTCGTGACCGTCTGGCATTCGCTCGCCGTTTTGTTCGACGCGCCTCCGCGCCTCAACTGGGGGCCAATCGCCCTGGCCGTCGGATCTATTTCGATCGGCCTCGGCGCTCTCGACGGATTGCGCCGCAAGGCTCGATCAACTTGAATCACAAATGGTTTCCTCTTCGTCGCGGCATCGTCGTCCTCGGGCTGGCCTCGCTGGCGTGCCAAACCGTGATGGGGCCTGCGACTGCGACCGTTTGGACGCCGCTCCCGGCGCCGTCCTCGACCGCGCCCTCGACGCCCGGAGTGACTGCGTCGCCCGAGGGCAGCCCAACGCCCCTGCCCGAACTCCTTACGACAGATCGCACTTACCTGGGATCGCTGACCCTCATTCAGTCTAAGTTGCCCCTGGGTGATTGCAAGCAACAATCGCCGTTTGACCTGCCCACGGATGGACTCGTGCAAGTGGCATACGTGCCAACGCAGGTGTGCTTCAATGGGGAGATCGGGTTGTTGGAGATCCGCGATCGGCTCTACGTCGTTCAGTCAGCCGGTTACCTGGGCGCCTTCATGCTCACCGATGTCACCGACCCGTCCCGGCCCGAGTTCATCGGCGCGTGGGAGTGGAAGGAAGCGACGTACACCTCCGACGTCAAGACTTTCCGGCAGGCGGATCGCTCGTATCTGGTTCTTTCCATGGAAGCGCAGGGCTTCGCTTCCGGGCCTGGCGAGCCGTGCGGGATCGCCATCGTCGAAGTCACCGATCCGCGCGCGCCGCAGCTGATCGGCAACTATCACGGTCAGGCCGTCGGCTCCACTGCCCACTGGTGCAACGTCCATACCGTCGAAGTGGACGCCGACGCCCACGGCGATGGGAACTATCTACTCGTGTCATCCGACGACACCGCCGATCTGCGTGTGGTGGACATTCGCGACTTGAGCCGCGTCCGCGAAGTCGGGCGCTACCGCTCTCCCAAACTCGAATTCGACTCGAGCGGCACGGCAAAGACGTTCGTCCACGACACGACCATCGTCGGCGACCGGGTGTATGTCTCGTACTGGGCGGGCGGCCTCGTTATTCTCGACAAGGCCTCACTCGAGTCTGGCGTAGAAGCTGCATCCCTCAATGAGCCGGGCAGTATCGCGCCGGAGGGCTTTGACGTTCACTACGGTTACCCGACAACTAATGGCAACTTTGTCTTCATCGAGGACGAAGTGAACTACAACCCGCCTGACTTCAGCCAGTTGCGGCTGTGGGACATCCGCGACTTGAGCGCGCCGAAGGAAGTCCTTGCCCTCAAACTCGACAACGCCCTCTCGCCGCCGCACAACCTGCTCGTCGAAGGCGATTTGCTTTACGTCGGCTGGTATCAGGACGGCGTGCGAGTGTACCGTTACGACGTGAGCCGTCCGGACAATCCGGTCGTCGAACCGGCCTTTGCTCAACCCGTGCGGGCCGCGCGTGGAACGGGCGTATTCGGCAGTGGAATCTTCGACGGCATCTATGGCGTGCGACTGCACGGATGCGAGGCGAAAGGTAAGGCGACGACCTGTATCTACGCCTCGGATCTCACGCGGGGGTTATTGATACTGGCGCTGCCGTGAGGTGGGCGACCCTAACCCGACTCAAACTAAAACATACCCCGTTGTACCAGTTGTACGGGTTCTATTCTCATGCTAGAATAACCTTGCCCCCAGGGTACTAATGGCCTAATGCCGCAGCCAGGCCAGCCTGGGACAAATCAGCGGGCACGGCCAAGAAGGTATCGTCGCCAGGGTTGGATTGGTCATGGGTCGCTCGACAAACTGGTCGGGCGAATCAATTTTCTGGAACGGACAGAAGAGACTCGTTATGGAAGAAAAACCGACTCGAAAACCCGGTGTCATGCGCCTCTCGTGGCAGATTGTCAAAGTCATCGTCGGCGTCATAATCTGGCTCGGCCTGATGCTGCTGACCTATTATTCGCTCTACGCCATTCCGGCGGTTGTGCTGGTTAGCTTCTGGCTGATCGTGGTGATCTATCAAATGGCGCGTCCGCCCGTGCGGACCAAGCGAACCTTTCGGCCCGAAGAGGACGAACCGCGCCGCGCGATCGCGCCGGGAGAAATCGACGTGGAACGTATTGCCAAGTGAGGCCCTATGGCGATCAAACCTGCTGCCCGCAAATTGCGCTTGCTCATCGCCGACGACAACCCGGATACCATCCGCCTCCTTACTTTGCTCTTGCAGACGGCCGGTCACACCGTTATCTCGGCGGCCAGCGGACGCGAGGCGTTGGCCCGGCTCGCAAGCGAAACTGCGGACATGATTCTGCTCGACGTGATGATGCCCGACATGGACGGCTTCGGCGTCCTCGAGGAGGTGCGCAAGACTTCGAGCGCGCCGATCCTCATGCTCACCGCGCTTTCCGATCGTGCGGCCGTCGAGCGCGGCTTTCAACTTGGGGCCGACGATTACGTCGTGAAGCCCTTTTCTCCGGATCAACTATTCGCGCGCCTGGAGCGCCTGACCAGCCTGCTTCCGCCGCCGGAGAAAAGCGCCGCGGCGCCCGCCGACTCGGCCGGCTAACCCTCGCCGACTGCAGACAAGCACGCATCTATGTCGAAAAATGGCACAGGCCGCAAATTGAAGTTGCTCGTGGCGGACGACAACCTCGACACTATCCGCCTCATGACCATGCTGTTGCAGTCCGCCGGGCACGTCGTTGTGACGGCCAACAGCGGAGAGGAAGCCCTGGCCCGGCTGCAACGTGAAACAGTGGACATGGTCCTGCTCGACGTCATGATGCCGGGGATGGATGGCTTCACCGCGCTGAAGACACTGCGCCAGACTTCCGATGCCCCGATCCTGATGTTGACCGCGCTCTCGGAACGCTGGGACGTTCAACGCGGCTTTGAGTTGGGCGCCGACGACTACATCGTCAAGCCGTTTTCTTCCAAGCAATTGTTCGCGCGCCTCAACCGCCTGACCGCTCTGCTCCCGCCGCAGGAGAATTCCTCACACGTGAATGCCGGCCGCTTCAGCTTCGACCTGGCGACGAGCCTGCTGGAGAAGGATGGCGAGTCAATCGAAGTCACCGTCATCGAAGCCCGCATTCTGGAGCGCCTGTTCAAGACCCCGGCGCGCGCCGTCCTCGTAGATGAACTGTTCCGCGCCGGCTGGGATCGGGTACCTGAGGAAGTCGACCAAAGCCTTGACCTCGTCAACATCGCGATCGGCCGACTGCGCGCAAAAATCGAGGACGACCCCGACCATCCGCGTTACATCACCAGTGTGAGCGGCGTGGGTTATCGTTTCGATCCGGACTAGGTAGGTCGCGCCCTGCAAGGGCGAGGGGCTTCGACGCCCGACACTGCGAGTCGACAATGCCTGAGACTATCATAGAAATACCAGTGGCTCTATTTCCCACGGAAGCGGACGGCGACTCCGGCCAACCGGCGTGGGGCATGCGCTCGAACGTCCGCGTCCAGTCGTCCGCCGTCCGGTTGTTGGAGCGCGAGACAGCCGAAAGGCACAACGTGATCCCGATCAGCCAGCAGGGACGTATTCTGCTCGTAGCCATGTCGGAGCCCGGCAACCTCGGGGCGATACAGGCCATCACCAAAGAGACCGGCCTGCGCGTGCGAGCGGTCGAGGCCGATGCCAACGAGATCCGGCAGACGCTTCGGCGCTTTTACACAAGCGAGGCCGAAGCCGCGGCCGTGACAGAGCGCATGCCTCTCGGCTGGATGCTCCTCGACCGCGGCAACGTGACCCTCGAGCAGTTGAACGAGGCACTGGAAATACAGCAGCGAAGCGGCGAGCGATTGGGCAAGGTGCTCGTCACGCGCGGTTTCGTCAACCGCTTGACGCTGTCCGAGGTGATCGCCGATCAGTTCCGCCTGCCGCACGTGAACTTGCGCGAAGATACCCCCGCGCTCGACGTCGTTCGGCTGTTGGATCCGGCAGTGGCGCGCCGGCTGGAAGCCGTGCCGGTGCGCTGGCTCGGCCCCCGGCTGATGGTCGCCGTGGTCGATCCGAGTAACCTTGAGGCGCAGGTCGAACTGCGGCAGATTCTTCAAGCCCCGCTTCTCTTTGCCGTCACGAGCGAACTCGACATTGACTGGATACTGGCCCGCGCCTATCGATCGTCGTATGTCGAGGAGAGCGTCGCGGGCCTGCTTTACCGCGACCCCGACGAGTCGGCCTACGAGACCTTCACGGACGGCCAGATCGTCGCCGCCCTCGTCATTCTGCTGCTGATCATCGTGGGTTTCGTCATCAACGCTCAGGGAACGCTCATCACGATCAACGCGGTCATCGCGGCCTTCTACTTGGCCATTTCGATCTACCGCCTCTGGCTGGCTTTTCGCGGCGCGTCCATCAACCTGACCATCAACGTGCCCGAGGAGGAGATCGGGGCGATGGACGACGCAGACCTGCCCGTCTACACGATTCTCGTGCCGCTCTTCCGCGAGAAGGAAGTGTTGCCCGAACTCGTGCGATCGATCCAGAATCTCGAGTACCCGAAGATGAAACTGGACGTCAAACTCCTGTTGGAGGAAACCGACCGCGAGACATTCATCGCGGCGGTCGCACTGAGGCCGCCCAGTTACTTTCAATTTGTGCCCGTGCCCGATTCCGCGCCGCGCACCAAGCCCAAGGCGTGTAACTACGGCCTGGTGAGTTCGCGGGGGCAGTTTGTCGTGGTCTACGACGCCGAGGACCAGCCGGAACCGGATCAACTGAAGCGCGCGGTGGCCGCTTTCCGGCGCGCCCCCGCCGACATCATCTGCCTGCAGGCCAAACTCAACTACTACAACCGCGATCAGAACCTTCTGACGCGCTGGTTCACGACCGAGTACTCCACCTGGTTCGACCTCGTCTTGCCGGGATTGGACAACACGAACTCACCCATCCCCCTCGGCGGAACGTCGAATCACTTTTACACGGAAAAACTGCGCGAGCTCGGCGGTTGGGATCCGTTCAACGTCACTGAAGACGCCGACCTCGGCATCCGCATGTTCAAGCGCGGCTATCGCACCGCTATCCTCGACTCGACCACTTTCGAAGAAGCCAACAGCGAGTGGCGCAACTGGATCCGCCAGCGCTCGAGGTGGGTCAAGGGGTACATGCAGACTTGGCTAGTGCATATGCGCCATCCCTTCCGTCTGTTGCTGTCGCTGGGCGCCAAGGCCTACACTAGTTTCCACTTCACCGTGGGGGGCACGCCGCTGGTCTTCTTGCTCAACCCGATCTACTGGCTCATCACCACCATCTGGTTCCTCACGCGGTGGAGAGCCATCCCGCCTCTGTTCCCGGCCCCCGTGTATTACTTGTCCTTCCTCAACCTCTTGCTGGGCAACTTTATCTTTGTGTATCTGAATCTGGCCGGCTCGTACCGACGAGGCTACTACGAATTGGGGCGCGCCGCGCTTATTTCGCCTTTGTATTGGATATTGATGAGTGTGGCCGCGTGGCGCGCTCTGTGGCAACTCCTGACGAAGCCGTACCACTGGGAGAAGACCATCCACGGCCTCGACACAAAACGGCGCGCTCCCCGGCGGTTCCTCGATCCGCTGGTCAGCCGTAGTGGAGGCACGACTCCGTGACCAAACGGCGCACCGCTCTCGAACTGCTCGTCGTCGGGCTGAGCGCATTCGTGGCCAATGCGATCATGGCCTACCTCGTCGTCTTCCGGCTCAATCTCTTCCTGACGGATGCGATGGCGCGCACGCGCAGCGCGTGGCAAGTCTTCTTCAGCGGCGAGCCAAAACTGGCCAATGTCGGCTTCGTGTGGGCCCCACTGCCGACGCTTCTGCAACTGCCCTTTGTGCTGATCCCACCCTTGCGCTACAAGGGCCTGTCCGGCAATCTGGTGACAGTGCTGGCCGGCGCCGCTTCGGCGATGCTCGTTGCGCTTTTCCTCCGCCGAACCAAATTGCCGGCGTTGCTGCGCTGGTTGATGGTCGCCGCCTTTGTCCTGAACCCGATGGTTATCTTCTACTCGTCCAACGGCATGAGTGAGATGGTCGTCATCCTGTTCGTGCTCGCGGCGACTTATCTCTACATTCGCTGGCACGAGACCGGCCTGTGGACTTATCTGGCCGGGGCGGGCGCAGCCACCGGCGCGGCGTTCCTCGCGCGCTACGATGCGTTGTTTGTCGCGGTTGCGCTGACGATGGCCATCGGCTTGGAGGCGTTGGTCAGGCGGCCCGACCGGCCGCGCTTTTCCGAGTCGTCGGTATTGATGTTCGGCGCACCCGTCGCTTACATCGTAGCTCTGTGGATCGCGTCCAACTGGGCTATCATGGGCGACCCACTGTTCTTCGCGCGGAGCATCTATTCGAACGCCGGCCAGATCGGCTATCAATTGACGATCTACACCAACCTTGTCCCACTCAAGGGCAACCTTGTCGCGCGGCGCATGGCATTGGCTGGGAGTGCTGGCTATCGCGTGGTCTCTGACTCTGTTCTCGGCGGCGAACGTATATGCCGGGCAGTCGGCCCTGTTTCTGCGCTACTTCATCACGGCCATCCCCATGGCGTTCGTGCTGGGCGTCGGCATCCTTCAGCAATTCGATCGATGGCAAATTCCAGTGGCTCTTGCCTTGCTTGTCGTCCTGGTTGTCTCCGGCTTCAGTTCGGCCCAGGCGATGCGCCGGCACACCGAATGGGGGCAGTGGAATGATGTCTTCGTCGAGGAGTTGCTGAGCGGACAGCCGAACACGAAATGGCAGGAAGAGCAGGACCTGGCCGATTACATCAACAAGCAAACGACCGGCCGTGTTCTGGTGGACGATTTTGAGGGCTACCGCGTGATCTTCTTCTCCGGCCGTCCGGAGCGCTTTCTCACGCCCGCCGACTCCACCTTCAACGAAACCCTGCACGATCCGGCTGGCCGCGTGGATTACATTATGGTCTCAGAGCCTATCCTCGAAGGTCAATTGAACGCAGTTAACAAGGCCTTTCCCACTCTGTACACGCTCGGCGGCTCGTGGGTGAAACTGGAAAAGACGGCCTTCAGGTGGAAACTGTATCAGGTGATCGGGTCGCCCAGTCAACTGCCGGCGACGAACGCCGCCGCCCAACCCTCGTCTCCATAGGAAAGGATCATCCCCGTGATTCCACGAATCTTTCATCTACCCATCATCCTAAGCCTGAGCATGGCGGCCGCGAGCATTGCGCCGTTCGCCGGCGCACCGCTGACCGCCTCGGCCCACACCCGTCTTCAGGCGCGACCGGTTCAAGCCGCCGCGCCACAGAGCGCAGTTTGGGCCGCGCAAGTCGGTCCTGCGCCGAGCGTCCCGCTTCATAGTGTGGTGGCGGGGACGCCGGCCACGGCCACCTACACTTTGGCTCAGATGGCCAGCGTCACCGAGATCGTTCTACGCGGCGTCAGCCCGTCGTATTTTCTCTTCGTGCCCAATCCTGAGGAGTGGAAACTCACCGGGCTGACGCTTCACCTCAAAGTCACGCATTCGAGCGTGCTCACCGCCGATTCCACACTCACCGTCGAAGTGAATGACACGCCGGTGGCCTCACTGAAACTCACGGCGGAAAATGTAGGCCCGACGACCTGGGATGTGACCGTGCCGCCGGAGCTCCTGGTCGGTGAGGCGCTGGCCGTGAAATTCAACGGCTACCTGCGGATAAGCGACAACGTCTGCGCCGATGTGGAGAACGTCGCTAACTGGGCGCGCATCGACGCCGCCTCCACCGCCGATTACGCCTTCGAGCGGTTAGACTATCAGCCGGAACTCGCGCGGTTCCCGTACCCGTTCGTTCGCAATCGGTCGCTGGCGACCGATAACGCCGTTCTCGTCGTGCCGCAAGATGCCACGGGGCCTGAACTCGTCCCGGCGCTCTACCTGGCGGGCGTTCTGAACCAGAGAGCGACGTGGCGCGGACTCAAACTCTACACGCTGGCTCCGAGCGAACTGACCGATGCCAGCAGGTCCGATTATGACTTGATCCTCGTCGGTCGCTCCGACCGGCTCGATCTCATTCGCCAGGTTGGTTCCGCCTGGCCTCTTCAGGTCGGCGCGGATGGCTCGTTCGTCGATGCCGCGGGACAGCCGGTCGCCCCCGACACGGGCGTGGTGATGCTCATCTCTTCGCCATGGAGTCCAGGGCATGCCTTGATGGCGGTGACGGGCAAGACCGACACTGCCGTGCTCAATGCGGCGCGCGCCGTGAGGCAGACCGAGTTCGCCAACCTGGCGCGTGGCAAGTATGCGCTGATACCGTCGGCGCCCGACAGCGGCGCGCCCGGCAAAGAACTCACCGACTGGAGCGCCACCACTTTCCAGTCGTTGGGCTATTCCGACGAAACCGTCAACGGATTGGGCAAGCACAGCGTGCATTACGTCCTCGACATGCCCAACTCGCGCGTGCCGGAGTCGCTCCAGGTCACCGTGTTGTTCAGCCATTCACCGTTCGTCACCACCGATCGTTCGTACTTCGTCATCTCGGCCAACGGCATTCCGCAGGCGGGCACGTATCTGACCAAAGACAATGAAAAGCAGGCGACGTGGGAGGTCACCATTCCGGGTTCTCAACTCGTCCCCGGGCGCAACGCTATCGATCTGCTTTTCGATCTCCATCTGCCGGACTACGAGGCCTGCGACGATCTGTATCTCGACCGCGCCTGGGGCGTCATCCATTCCGGCACGAGTCTGAGCGCCAAGTTCTCCGGCGCTGCGCCGCGTGCCGACCTCGCCAACTTCCCGGTGCCCTTTGACTCCGGCGCAATGATCGTCATGCCCGGCCAGCCCACGCCCAATGAGCGCGCCTCGGCCTTTCAGTTGTATTCCGAACTCGGCAAGCAACTGGGAGTGAGGACGCAGGGGCTTGAGGTGATCACCGCCGATCAAGCGAGTCCGGACAAGTTGACAGACCGGAACATCATCATGCTGGGCCTGCCCGCGCGCATCCCGTTGATGTTCGAAGCGCTCAAGTCGGCGCCCGTCCACTTCGACGGCGGCACACGCTCACTCCAAACGAGCTCTCTCAAGCTGGCCGTCGCCGATGGCGAATCGGTGGGCGTGATCGAGGAGTTGCAGTCGCCGTGGGGCAAATCCGCGACCGTGATGGTGATCACTGGCACCGACGATCAGGGTGTGGGCCGGGCGGCCCTCCTGTTGGTCGATCCGGCGATGAGCAGTCGGCTCAAGGGCGACGTCGCCATTGTTGACGCGCGCGGGCTGTTGACCTCGCTGGATTCGCGCGGCCCGGCGCCCGTCACCGTATTGCCTTCGACCAGCACGTCCATCACCCTCGTGCAGTACCTCCTGATGGGTGTCCTGGTTCTCGCGGCGCTGGCTCTGACCGTCATCTTGATACGCCGCAGGCGAAGCGCGGCCTGATAGCGCCGTCTGCATCTCAAAATGAAAGCGCCAGGCCATTGTGCCTGGCGCTTTTGATCTCTTGCGATCACGACCCCGGCGTTGGCGAATCTTGCGCCGCCCACGTGTCACTGCCCGCCGGGGTGCGGGCGTAGGACGTGCCTGCGGCGAGCGGGCCGTAGTACACCAGATCGATCACGCCCGAGTCGCCCGCCAGCCCCTGCTCCAGCGTCGTCGGCTTGAAGAGGCCGGCCTCGCCGCCCGATGCAGAGACCTCGACCTGCTTCACGACGAGAAAGCCGCCGGCCGGAATGACCGTCCCCTTGGGAAAGGTGTAGTGCTGTGGGACGTGCAAATCGTTGCTCATGTAAAAGCCGCTCAGATCGTAGGGCGCGCTCGTCGCATTGTGGAGTTCGACGAACGACGGGCCGATCTCGTTGATCGTGAGGCCGCTGTGCCCGAGGGCCTGGAGCGCGGGTATCTGCGACAGGAGAAACTGCCGGCGGTCGGCGACGTATTGCTTGAGCCACGCCGGTCCGCCTTTGAACAAAGTCGCATTGACGTACGGATCGGCCAGCGCGCTCGGCTCGATCTGCGCGTAGAGTTTGTCAATATAGGGGTTCATCACGTCGGGCGTGAATGTGGTGTTGAGGGCTTCCTGCAGGCGGGCGATGAATTTCGCGCGCAACTCCGGCGTCTGGAGCACGCGGGTGGAGAGAACTCCCCAGCGCGGCGAATCGTCGTGCCCCAGTGGGCGATAAGCGAACTCGAACGCAGTGAACGGCACGGGCGTGAACTGGGCGTACGCCGGCTTCACGACGATGTCCGCCCCCCACGTTTCATTCCACGAAATCATGGCCGAGTTGTTGAGGTCCCACGGCACGAAAGTCCAGAACTGTCTCTGTGGCTCGTAGATCAGGTAACTGCGCGAGTGCTGGATGTAATCGTTGGAGATCAACGCGTTGCCCACGAGGTAGTTGACGTACTCGTCCACATCCATCCGGGCTGACAGCCACGAGGCAAATTGATCCGGCGGCGTGCGATTGATCGCTTTGACGAACTCGATCGGCGGGACGAGGTCGGGCGTCTTCTTGTTCGTGTCCTGGTCGAACGCTTTCGCCCAATCTTGTTGCGACGACAGCATGTGGAAGTCGAAGTAGCCCGCCGTCCGGTAGATCGTCGCCGCCGGATCGATGCCGTGCGATTGCAAGAAACGCTTGGAGGAAACCGACTCGACGTCGGTCATCAGGCCGTAATAAGTTCCGTTGACGCGCAGTTCGACCTTACGGGCAAACGGCGCGATCACGCGGGTCTGCGCCATCACGTCGTAGAAGAAATCTTCGAGCAGGTCAGTCGGGTCGGCGAGGCTGGCGAGCAGATTGATTTCGGTCCTGCCGCCGAAGTCGGTGCCCTTTGGAAAGTTCACGCGGAAACTCTTCTTGGAGTGGAAC
>JACQED010000421.1 GCA_016200785.1 Chloroflexota bacterium | reverse complement strand
CGTTTCAAGCCGGTCAATCAACGCCTCGTCTATCACGCGCCGTGCCAGCTGCGCTCGCACGGCATCGGTCGCCCCGCCGCCGACCTTCTGCGCCGCATCCCCGGCGTCACGGTGATCGAAAGCACTGCCGACTGCTGCGGCGTCGCCGGAACGTATGGCCTCAAGCGCGAGAAGTACGCCATCGCCACTGCCGTCGGCAAAACGCTCTTCGACGAAATCGCGGCCAACTCGCCCGACCGCGTGGCCTGCGACAGCGAGACGTGCCGGTGGTGGATCGAGCATCACACGAAGAAGCGGGCAGTGCATCCGGTCGAGGTGTTGGCGGAGGGGTATGCGATACGAAGATGAACTTCCTCATCTTCGGCGCCGGCGCCGTCGGCGGCTACGTCGGCGGCAAACTCGCCCTTGCCGGGCACGGTGTCACTTTCCTCGCGCGTCCCTCTGTCGTACAAGCCATCAACTCACGCGGATTGCGGATCGTCGAGCGGGGCGCCGAACTGCGCGTGCCCGGAGCGCGCGCTGCTATCATGCCCGGAGACGTGCCGGTGGAACGTCTCTACGATTGCATCATCTTGGCGGTGAAATCGTATGATACTGCCAATGCCATAGAAGGGATTCGGGAATTGGGGCTTGGGCGTTTGGCGTTTCGGCCACCGATCCTGTGTCTGCAAAACGGCGTGGACAACGAGTCCCTTCTGGCCGAAGCGTTCGGCGCGGAGAGAGTCATCGCCGGGACGGTGACGACGACGGTGACGATGGACGAGCCGGGGACGGTCGTCGTCGAACGCGAGCGCGGGGTCGGGATCGCGGTGGAGCGCCCCTTTGGGAGAGATGTCGCCAGGGCGCTGTCCGCCGCCGGGATCGCGACGCAGTCATTTGCCGGGGCTGACGCGATGAAATGGTCGAAGTTGCTCGTCAACTTGCCGGGCAACGCGACTTCGGCGATTTGCGACATTGGCACCCGCGAGATATTCGACCACCCCAGCCTATACGCGCTGGAAGTCGCCGCACTGCGCGAATGTCTGGCCGTGATGCGCGCCAAAGGTATCGCGGTCGTGAACCTCCCCGGCACACCCTCCGGTTGGCTCGCGCTCGGCCTGCGCTATCTCCCCGCATCATGGCTTCGACGGCCCATCCGCAATTCACTCGTGACTGCGCGCGGCGGCAAGATGCCGTCGTTTCACGTTGATCTCTCACGCGGCAAAGGGCGGTCGGAGGTCGGCTGGCTCAACGGCGCGGTGGTGCGGCACGGCGAGAAAGCCGGCGTCGCCACGCCGGCCAATCGGTTGTTGACCGAGACGCTGGAGGCGATTGTGGCGGGGAGGGTGAAGTGGGAGGAGTGGAAAGGGAAGCCGGAGAGGCTGACCGGATGGCAAAGTGACAGGGTGACACAGTGCGGGGCAGTGTAGAACGGAAAAGTCCTTGCTTGATAACGCTCACTCTGATATAATCCCGCTCGCATCGGGGCGTGGCGCAGCCCGGCTAGCGCACCTCAATGGGGTTGAGGGGGTCGTCAGTTCAAATCTGACCGCCCCGACCTGAAGAGAGACGACTGACGAGAAGAAGCACCGGCGTTGGTCGTCTCACTTTTTTTGCAACGCCAACGCATGATCCACGAAGGTAACGAAGTCACACGAAGGATTCTTCGCTCGGGAGGAGGCAGATGACCGGAAAGATTCTCCATCTTCAACTCAAGACACGGCACGGCGGGCCGATGAAGCCCGTTGACTCGGCGCTGGCCGTCACGGGCAAAGGCCTGCAAGGCGACGCCGCCTTTGGTCATGCCAAACGACAAGTGCTGATTATCGAGAACGAAACGCTCCAGGAGTTCGATCTGCCCATCGGCGATGTGCGCGAGAACCTCACCGTCGCAGGCGTGCAACTCGCCGGAGTGCCTGCCGGAACGCGCGTGCGAGTCGGCGTAGTCCTGCTGGAAGCAACGTTGGATTGCGCGCCGTGCGAATTCATCGAGGACAAACGCCCCGGGCTGCGGGCCGCGATTGAAGGACGGCGCGGAACACTATTTCGCGTCGTCGAGGGCGGCGAGATCAAAGCCGGCGATCCGATCGCGGTGCTGGTGTCCGAAGCGGTGACATAAGTCGGGTCAAATAGAAACCAACGACCGGAGGCGGGATGCTCCGGTCGTTTTGCTTTCAGGCCATTTCCGCCCGGAGCAAGAATGCTATTGAGGCGGGCGCTTCTTCATCTCGAGCAGGGCTTCCAACTCGACAATGGCTTCCTCGTCCTTCCTGCGCCCTGCCCCACGTTTGGCGGCCAACAAGCCCTCGAGCGTGAGTATTCGCATTTCTGCTCCGTACAAGGGCAGAACCTCAGAGACAGCCTCAACAGCCTCATATTCACCGAGACCGGCGACCTCCCCCAATAAATCCAAATCGCCGAGATCTGTGCTGAGCGTGAAATTGAGACCGGCCAACACTGTCGGAGTGTCGAACTTGAACGGAACGTCAGGCGGCGCCCCGCGCAGTATCGGATGGAATGGGGCCAATGAGCGACACAGACGCTCAATGTTCTCACGGGTGCGCCGGTAACAAACGTCAAGGTCAAAGGTCACACGCGCCGATCCATGTGCAATCGCCGCGACGCCGCCGATGATGACAAACTCGACGTGCCCTTGACCGAGCAGAGTCAAAACGGCCTCGATCTCTGTCGCGGTCATAGCTCATTCCTCTGCAAGCCCCTGGCTCGCTCAACTTCCGCTTTGAACGCAACTAGCGATTTGAGGATACGCTCGCCACGTCGCAGGCGCTCCGTCGGCGTCAAGCCCAAATTCTCAATCAGCAGCGTGATATCCACGCCGAAGGCTATCGCGCGTTCGACGGCGGAGGTCGTCGCTTCGGGAGGCGATGGGGGTTCTGGAGTCATTTCGAGAATGTTGTACCACAGT
>JACQED010000420.1 GCA_016200785.1 Chloroflexota bacterium | reverse complement strand
GCCAGCAGGCGGCCTTCGCCGTTTGCTCGCGCCCACTCGGCGGCGGCGCGCAGGTTGTCCAGTTCGTGTGTCACGCCGGGCGCAGTGCTGGGATCGCCGGTGTAATGCTCGCCGAAGAGCGCGATTAAAAATTCGCCGTGGGCGCGGTGCGCGGCGTCTCTTTCCTCGGCCTCCCTCAACTTCAGCCTCGCGAACTCGTGAAGCAGGTCATGCAATTGGAAGCGACCCGCTGTTTCGGCTGGGAGAACGAGTGAGGCATTCTGAAGGCGCTCAATGGAATCCCGCGCTTGATCTTCGCTCTCGCCCCACAGCGCGGCGGCGGCGCGCGGCGCAAAGCCCGTTGCGGCAAACACGGCCAGACGCCGAAAGCGCACCCGGTCGGACTCACTCAGGTCGGCGTAACTCAACTCGAAGTTCGCTGAAAGACTCTCCAGCGGGCCTTCACCAGTCTTCAATTGGGCTAGCCGATCTTTGAGGTTCTGAGTGAATGCTGCTATTGGAGCGCGAGAATCGTGAAGGCGCTTCAACAGACGGCGGGCGGCGAGGTCGAGGGCCAGCGGATGATAGCCGCAAAGCCGGCACATGTCATTCGCGGCCTGCTCTTCACGCGCCGCCAGTTCGGCCAATCCCTCCACGCCGCGCAGCAGTTCGAGTGCTTGCGCCTCGGTCATCACGTCCAGCGAGTGCATGGCGCCGAGGGGCAGGCCGGGAAGTTCAATTTGGCGCGAAGTGACCAGCGCCGCGCACGGCGGCGTGGGAGGCAAGCAGAAGGGCAGATGTGGTTTGAAACCCGCGCGAATGTCGTCCAATATCACCGTGCGCCGCGACGAGCCGAGCGCGGCCAGCAGAATTTCGTATCGCGATTGGGCATCTGCATTCGGCGGGAAAGTGACGCCCAATGCGCCGGCCATTCTGCGGTGAACGTCGGCCAACGGACGATCGGCGACGGTGATCCACAGGACACTGCCGGGAGATGTATCTTCGATCTCGTTCGCAAGGAAGCGGGCGAGCTCCGTTTTGCCCACGCCGCCCACCCCGACGATAGCCGCCGCAGACTCGGCCCGTATCGCCTTTCGCAGTCTGTCCACGATCGGGCCGCGATCCACAAATCGTGCGGCGCGCGAAGGCGGAATACCGCTGCCGGAGGCGAGCGGGAGCGGCGCGGCTTCGTAAACGTTCTTGACTGCGCCCGCTTCGAGATAGTCGCCCTCCGCCTTTTTAAGGTCGCGCCCGGCGACATCGCCCACTGTCAACTGCGACTGGCTGACGCCGGAGGTTTCTACGCCGAACTCGCGCGCCGGGCGGAGGGTCGGAATAGTTGCCGGCGGCGGGGGAGCGGTTAGCAGTGTCGGTGGCTGGCTCGTGACAGGCGCGGGCGTTGCTTTCTCGCGTCGCTTGAATATAACTTTGAATGGAAACTCAAACCCGGCCAGTTCGAAAGTCTGGCGGAACCAGCGAACTGCCAGGCTGGCGACGGCTATCCCGACTGCCGCCGCCAGCCAGATCGAGAGAGAGAGTTGCTGAAGGTTCTGGAGCACGCTTCACCCCGGCCCCCTTGTGGGAGAGGGGGCACAATGGATTGTACTTCCGAGGCAGGCGGCAGGCAAACCGAAAACTTCCAACGGGTTCGAGATGGAACATCGGCGGAGGGGAGTAGTCAGCGGATACAGAGCGGATTAGCGGATAGGCCGAGTGCCTTCTCGGGCGCGAGTCCATTCGCTAATCCGCTATGCCGGAGGCATCCGCTGACCAGCCAACCTGCGGGTCTTTCCAATCTGCCTATTGAAACGCACTCCCCTCAGCCTTCCGCTTCCGATTGCTCCCGCCCAGATACAGGCCTATAATTGCCGCTCGACGATTTCTGATTGTAGATCGATTCAGCGATTGACAGCGACGATGCCCAATCAGAGATCGGCAATCACCAATCTCCACTTCGCCAAAGGAGCAAGCCATGTCATTCCAAGATCAAGTTGTCCTCATCACCGGCGCGACCGGCGAGTTCGGGCCGAACGTGGCAAAGGCCTTCGCCGCCGAGGGCGCGCGGCTGGCGCTGACCGGGCGCAAGGCCGAAGCCGCCGCCGAGTTGGCCAAAGAGATCGGGCTGGGCGACGATCGCGCGCTGGCCGTCGCCGCCGACGTGACGAGCGCCGAAAGCGTCGCCGCCCTGGTCAAAGCCGTGATAGATAAGTGGGGGAGAGTGGACGTGCTGGTGAACGTCGCCGGGGGCTACAAGCCGGGCAAGCCGGTGCACGAGATGGAAGACGCGGACTTCGACTTCATGCTCAACCTCAACGGGCGCTCGGTCTTCAACACCTGCCGCGCCGTCATCCCGCACATGCTGGCGCAGAAGTCGGGCAAGATCGTCAACATCGGCGCGAAGGCCGCACTTCTGGCCGGGCGCAAATCGCTGGGCTACGCCGCCGCCAAGTCCATCGTCCTGCGCCTCACCGAGGCGCTGTCCGCCGAAGTGCGCGACAGCGGGATCAACGTCAACGCCGTCATCCCCAGTTTCATTGACACCGAGGCCAACCGCAAAGCCAATCCCGACGCCGACTACGCCAAGTGGGTCGCGCCGGAGAAACTCGCCGCCGTGATTCTCTTCCTCGCCTCCGACGACGCCAGCGCGATCAACGGCGCGGCCATTCCGGTGTACGGCAGAACGGGATGATTTGAACCGCTAAGGCGCGACCCCGCAACTGCCGGCGGGGCAGGCGGACGCAAAGACAACCCGAGGATTCTTGGCGCGCGCCTGTCCCCTTCAGGGGATTGCGGCGTCGAGGTGAATCTCATTCACGCCGCCGGTATCATCGTCGGCGCTGGAGCGACAACGCTCCCGGTGAACTGCCGCCAGGCCAGCGTCCACGCCGACATGATCCACGTGTGAAGGACGCCGCTGAGGAAGATCAGAATCGGCAGGTAACAGACGAACGCGATTCCAGCCGCCGCGAGGAGCGGCGCGTTCGGCTGATTCCCGCCGAGGACAAACGCGAAGGCCGCCGGGATGACTATGATGATGAACGGCAGGGCCAGGATCAGGCCGGCCACGAAGCCGATCACCAGCAGGATCACTCCAAGCACAAGGATCGGGCCGAGGTTGGCCTTGATCACCGCCCAGCCTTTGCGCAGCGAGTCCATCACGCCGAGATCGTCGAGCACGATCCCGAACTGCGCGAAGTGAACGAGGATGCTGATCGGGATTAGGGCGATGACGAGCAGACAGATCAGCGGCACGAGGCAGATCGCGCCGAGGCCGAGGGTCAGCACGGCGGCGGCGACTCCGGCCAAGATCAGCACGATGACGGGGAGGATCACCGCCAGCCGCATGAGCAAGAGCCGCAAGAACGATCGCCGGCCCACGCCCCACGCTTCGCCGAACGTGACTTTGCCGTTGTCTTCGGCCAGCCTGACTCCGCCGATCAATCCGCCGCGCCCGATGATTGACAGCGCGAAGATGACGAGGCCGACGACGATCAACACCACCACGACGGCGACGACAATCGCAATAACGTCCGGCCTACCGAACAGGCGCTGCAGCTGTTCGTTCGGCGGGAAGCCGCTCGGCCCGCCGCTGGTTCTGCCGAAGCCTCTCCCGCCGCCATTGCCTCCCCCGCCGCCACCCGAGCCCAGCGCGGAGAGAATGCCAAAGACCCATAGGATTTTGTTGCTCCACGTAATCTTCCACGCGCGAGAAAGAATACTGCCGTAGTCCATTGTTCCTCCCAAAATATACGGTGTGTTGCCGGCGGAATTGTAAACCCGTGGCACCAAAAAGCAAACCGAGGTCTTACTCCGGGGGGATTGTCGCGCGCCGCGTTTTCTGGCATTGTCATCGTGCGGGTTGGCCGAGGCAACAAGGAGCAGAGGCATGTCTAACGGTATTCCGATCGAAAAGCAGAGCGTGTATGCGATGAAGGATGGCTCATTCGTGGTGGATTGGGGCGATGGGCAGGCGCAGGATCTGATGACGGGCGAATTCCTGCGCGCCTCGGAGGCTGATTTCAGCCACGTGGTTTACGACCGCGAACTGGATATCCTCATCCGGCGCGGGCGCGTGATCGAATACGACTCGCATCAGGTTTTTCTCGCGCCCCTGCCGGAGGGCGGACGCAAGATGCTTGACTGAAAGCGCAACCGACACAATGAATAAAGAAAAGGACTCGTCGGCGAGACGAGTCCTTTTTTGTCCGAGCCAGCCGAAATCAACTCAGCCGTTGGCGGTGATCTGAGCGATCAACAACTTCAAGACTCTATCCGCCTTATCGTTTTCAACCTGGCAGGTGCCCGCGTT
>JACQED010000419.1 GCA_016200785.1 Chloroflexota bacterium | reverse complement strand
GCGCCGGCTTCCAATACGCCGACGGCCTCAACCGTCCGGTAAAAGGCGTGAACGACGGGCGCGGCTTCCTGTTCATCTCCCACATCGGCGAGATCATGCCCTCAGGATTCCTGCCAGTCGCCGCCGGCAACGTGCGCGAGGTGGACGTGGTGGAGGCGTACCGCAACCATCCGATGTTCAAAGCCCTGCGCGATCCGGATCAACTCAAAGGCAAATGCCATGTGTGTGAGTATCGTGTGGTGTGCGGCGGCCAGCGCGGGCGGGCGTTTGCAATCACGGGCGATTATCTTGAAACCGATCCGGCGTGTGTGTATGAGCCACAAATGAAACGTGCAGCGTAAAACGTGAAGCCCATCGCGTTTTACGCTGCACGTTTCGCGTTTCACGCATAACCCATCGCCAAAGGACCTTCTATGGCCGAAGAGACTCCCCGAACACTCAATCACTTTGCCCTTTTCACTTTCAAGGATGTCTATTGGACGCTTGACGCACAAGCTCGCGCTGAAGTCCACTCCGCGTGGCTGGCCGGCTTGCGGGCCGCGGCCCACAAGGTTGACATCTACCAAGTGTTCCCCGCCGAGAACAGCGCCGATGTGCTGGTGTGGAGCGCGCTTCCAGCCGAGGACAAATGCGAAAGCGCCGAGTTCTTTCGGCGGTTTGCCCGCGCGACCAATCCATTCCGCGCGTACTTGCAGACCAGCGTGACTCTGTGGGGTTACACCCGGCCATCACAGTACACCAAGACGCGCTCCGCTCAGGAGATTGACCCGTTCGCCGAGACGCGAATGCCGTATCTCGTCATTTACCCTTTCGTGAAAACGACCGACTGGTATCTGATGAGCCGCGAGGCCCGGCAGGGGATGATGAACGAGCACATCCGCATCGGCAAGCAGTACGATGGCATTACCCAGATGTTACTTTACTCGTTCGGCATCCAGGATCAGGAATTTGTGGTGGTCTACGAGACCGATGATCTGATGCGCTTCTCGGATCTGGTGCACGAACTCCGCAGCACCGAGGGCCGCCGCTACACCCTGCGCGACACGCCACTGCACACGGCCATTTATCATCCGGCCGAGGAGACGCTGGCCTTATGGCGGTGACCGAGACACGTTTCCTCCGCGCCTGCCACCGCGAGCCGGTGGATTGCACTCCCGTCTGGTTCATGCGCCAAGCCGGGCGCTACATGCCCGAATATCGCGCTATCCGCGACAAATACTCGCTGCTGGAAATTTGCTCGCAACCCGACCTCGCCGCCGAAGTCACGCTCCAACCGGTGCGCGCCCTCGGCGTGGACGCCGCCATCCTCTTTGCCGACATCCTGCTGCCGCTCGCGCCGATGGGGATCGAACTGGAATTCGCCGCCGGCGAGGGGCCGGTCATCGGCAACCCGATCCGCACCGCCGCCGATGTGGCGGCGCTCCGACGCGTGGAGCCGCGCGAGTCTCTCGGCCACGTCCTCGAAGCCGTGCGCCTCGTGCGCCGCGCGCTCGACGGTCAGACTCCGCTCATCGGCTTTGCCGGCGCGCCGTTCACGCTGGCGAGTTATATCGTCGAGGGCGGCTCGTCCCGCCACTACGTCAAGACCAAGCAACTGATGTACACCGACCCGAACGCCTGGCATGCACTGATGGGCAAACTGGCCTGCCTCGTCGCCGACTATCTGGTCGCGCAAGTCCAGGCCGGCGCACAGGCCGTCCAACTCTTCGACAGTTGGGTCGGTTGCCTCGGCCCGGAGGATTATCGCGAGTACGTCTTGCCGCACTCCCGACTCATCCTGCGCGAAGTGAGCGCGACCGGCGTGCCCGTGATTCATTTTGGAACGGGCACGGCAACGCTCCTGCCGCTGATGAAAGAAGCCGGCGGCGACGTGATCGGCCTCGACTGGCGCACGCCGCTCGACTGGGGATGGGACACCCTCGGCGGCGACGTCGGCGTTCAAGGGAATCTCGACCCGGCCGCCCTCTTCGCCCCGCGCCCCGAACTCGAACGGCGCGTGCGCGCGATCCTCGATCAGGCGGGCGGCCGCCCCGGCCACATCTTCAACCTCGGGCACGGCATCCTGCCGGAGACGCCGGTGGCTAATGTGAAAGCGGTGGTCGAGATGGTGCACGGGAATTGCTGGTTGCCGATTTCTGATTGCTGACTGTGTAGCCGACAATCAGCAATCTGCAATCAGAAATCAGCAATGGAGGCAGTGTGACACTCAGCTGGATCGGCCTCGTCGCCGCCGCTGCGACTTTCTTCGGCATCTGGTTCGGGCACGTCGGCGTGCGGAAGATCGACTCTGTTTCGCCAACGATCTGGCTGCCGACGACAATTGCGGTGATAGCCGGGTTGGGGCTGGAAGCCGGTGCGCTGTTGAGCAAGAGTCTCTATGTGTCCGGCGCGCTCGGCATCCTGGGCGTCACCGTGCTGTGGGACGCCCTGGAATTCACCCGTCAGCACAACCGCGTGAAGCACGGCCACGCCCCGGCCAACCCGAACAACCCACGCCACGCGCGCCTGCTGGCGGAAAGCAAATCGGCGACGACGGTCAACTGGCTCGGTCGTAAGCCGCTGGGGCGTCAGGTAGATCGGGAGGAAGCATTGGCGTTAGTAAGAGGCATGAGGCATTCGGCATGAGTTTCTTTGGGCTAGGGCTGGGCTTCGTCACCCTGTTCATCATCGGCCTCGGTTTTGTGTGGGTCATCCGGGGCGAATATTATCTGGGCTATCTGTGGTGGCCTTACATCATGAG
>JACQED010000418.1 GCA_016200785.1 Chloroflexota bacterium | reverse complement strand
CCCGCCGGCCTTCTTCATGCCCTCCTGCGTTCCAACGTCACGCGGCACCCCGATCCATTCCCAACCACCAGTTTTGTATCACGTTCGCGTCGGCGGCCACACTCTGCCGCCGGATTGATGCGAATGCCCCCCGCGTATACGAGAATAGTCTCCTTGGGTTTGTCAGTCGTGTGGACCATCACCCTCCAGTTCTGCCAGCCCTGCCGCAGCCAGCCTTGGACGTACCTTAGAAAGGTGAGGTTGAGGACTCGTGGCACTTCGATGTTGATGTCCTGCGTGCGCTGGTCGTATCTCACGATCCCCATGAGGTAACATTTGCCTGGCGGGCCGAACACCCTCCACATCCTGTAGCGCACGTCCAGCCAATGATAAAGCGACGACGCTGCGGCATGGAACTCCTCGAGTGTTGGCCACTTCTCGTCAAGAGACGCTTTCCATGGCCCTTGCCAGTCCATAAGACGGGGCATGCCGCTCTGGCATTTGATGGGCCGCTTTCTGGACATCGAGCCGGGTTTTGTTGCGGAAACTGGGCGGGTCATGGCATGAGTTCGTCGAGCAGGCCGTAGGCGGCGTAGTAGTTGCCAGTCATACGTCGGGGTCGGCCATAGTCACAGATGAGGATCAGACCCACGACTGACCTGGTTAGTGCGGCCCGGGTGTGGGTGCCGGGGGGGGTGCCAGTTCCGCCCCGCAGCGGCCGCAACGCCCGTCTGTGAGTGCGGGCCGGTCGCCGCCCCATAGCACGTTTCCGCCGCAGACTGGACAGCAGAGCCCGTATCGAACCACCAGCCACCTCCTCAAGCGCGTGTACGTGGTCACATAGGCCCCCATCAGTAGAGTGACAGAAGCGCTGGCCAAGAACGCCCATGGTATGGACAGGAGTGCGAGAAAGGCGCCGGCGGACGCAAAACCAATCCAGATGCATGCCAGGAAGCCGACGTACCATAGGCTGCTGGCGAACCAGACGGCGCGCCTGTGGCGTCTGGCGCGAAGGGCCAACGCTCCGTCCTGAACCGGACCCAGTGTGGCTCGCATCCTAGTCTAGGGGTCAAGTTTGTCTCGGTACTGTCGGATCATGTTGAAAGTACTCTCCAGCGCGTCGTACACAGTCATGGCTGCAGCCCCGCCGATGCTTCCGGCGATCTCCAGCGAAACGTCTAACGCTGTGCCTTCTGCCCTACTCTCCTCGGCTGCCGCGCCGACCCCGCTCAGGAACGCCCCAACCGCGACTGAGATGCTGAAGCCGACAAGGCCCTCTGGGCTTCTGAGTTGGTCGCGAAGACTCCTCTCTCCGAACAATTGTTGTCCGGCTACGTAGCCTATGCCCGCGTTTACACCGCCCAAGAAGGCGCCGGCCATCGGGCCCAGGGCGCCGCCGTAGCCTGTGGCGAGCAGAGACTGAGCGGCAGCCTTCAGCATCGCGCCCGTCCCTCCGGTCAGTCCCCCGATTACCATCCCCTGAGCCGTGCTCCTCAGGACATCTCGCCAAGTGCCGTTCTTGAACCCAAGCTTGTTGACCGTGGCGACGACCCCATTGAGGACGCCGCTAATTGCCGCGCCGCGCAGGACGCTGAGCATCAGTGAGCCCAGGAACCGACCATCCGAGTCGTACAGGTTCAGAGTCCCGTTGCACACAAACCCGTACAAATTCACCCCGCCCTCCTCCTCAATCGGGTCGCGGCTGAGCCACCGGCCCAGACTGGGCGAGTAATAGCGGTAGCCGTAATAGACGAGGTCGGTCTCGTTGTCGCAGAACTTCGTGCTCCAGCGGAAGGGATTGAGCCGCGCCATTGGCCCGGTGGCGCGGAGCGGCTCGCCAAAGGGGCCGTACTCGTAGCGGGCCGAGAGGGTCTGATCCCCGGCGTTGACCAGCGCCACGACGTTCCCGTTGCCGTCGTAACAGGGGACATGGCTGGTGGCGGGCGTGGCGTAGTCCCGGAGCGCCACGAGGCCCCCGATGCCGCCGGCGCCGCCGAGGCCGCCCGACAAGTCCAGGCCCCAGGCGTAGCTGCGCAGCACCCGGTTGGTCGCGTCCAACTCCGCCAGCAGTTGCCAGCCGTCGTAGAGGAAGCGGGTCAGGTTCGTGGTCAGATAGACCGACCCGTTCCAGTTGGTCAGCACCGTCTTGGCCGCCCGCCGCCCCTGCCAATCGTAGCCGAAATCCAGGCGCAGCCGCGGCACGCCGTTGGTCGGGGCGGAGACGCTTTCCATCGTCACCAGCCGGTTTTCGGCGTCCCAGGCGTACCGCCAGACCGTGTCGTTGGTCAGGTTCCCGTCGGCGTCGTACGCGAAGGTCTGCGTCAACGCGGGCAGCAGCAGGCTGCCCGTGTTGGTGACGCTGGCGCCGCTCTGGGTGGCGACGTTCGTCACCGCCTGCCAGACCGGCAGCGCGCCGCCCGCCGCCAGGGCATACGCGTAATACTCGCCGTGGCGGCTGACGCCGCTGTTGCCATTGACCGACACGGTGGCGGGCGCGGTCGCCGCGCCGAGGATGTCCACTTTGTCGGCATTGGTGCGGGCGGTGTATTGGTTGAGGCTGTTGACCGCGTAGCCCTCCGGCCGCAAGCCCACGCCCGCATTGTCCCCGCCTTTGTGCGGGCGGTGTATTGGTTGAGGCTGTTGACCGCGTAGCCCTCCGGCCGCAAGCCCACGCCCGCATTGTCCCCGCCTTCCTTGGTCTGGGTCCGGTTGCCGATGTTGTCGTAGGCGTAGGCGAACTGCTGCCCCGCGACCGCCGTCAGGTCCGCCCAGGACCGCTTGCCGGCAATGACCTCGTTGCGGCTGTCGTAGTCGTAGCCCCACGCCGAGCCGTCGGCCAGGGTCGCGTGCGTGCGGCGGTCGGCGTCATCATAATCATAGGCCCACGAGCTAACGGCCGCCCCAGCCGTCCCGAGCACGCTTCGGAGGCTGCGCAGCCGGTAGCCGTAGTCCCAGGTCTTGGTGGTGGTGGCGACCGTGGTGAGCCCGGCCTGGGCAGTGACCGTGCGGACCAGGTCGGAGTTGGCCAGGTAACCGTAACTGGTCGTGTTCGTGGAGCTGGCGCCGCTTTGGTCGGCGAACCAGGCCTGGACGCCCTTGAGCCGTCCGGCGCCCGGATCGTATTGGTAGCCGGTGATGACTTGGCACGTGTTGCCGTCGAGTTGCGCGTCCAGCACGAGCCGGTCCCGGCCATAGACCGGGTCCAGCCGGTTGGTCAGAGCCAGGCCGTAGAAGGGGCTGTCCGGGCCGTAGATCGCGGAGAGCGGTTCGCCGTCCTCGTCGTAGTTGAAGCTCACC
>JACQED010000417.1 GCA_016200785.1 Chloroflexota bacterium | reverse complement strand
GATTCACGGCCTCGTCGAATTTTTCGCCGACTATTGGAACATCACGGCTCATCCGGTCGTCCAGCGCACCATCGGCGAGTCCACTTGAAAGGGCCTATGGCAAAAGTCCAAATCTACTACTGGAAAGACATTCCCTACGGCGTGCGTGCCCGCGACGAGAACGGCCGCGTGACCAAGCAGCTGCCGCGCGCGTTCGAGGCGACGGTTGACGCCGCGGCGATGGCCGAGGGCCAGACCGAAGCCGAGCAGTATCAAGCCGGCTTCGTGTGGGGCGCGACCGAGGAAAGACCCGGCAGCGCCGAAGAGGCCGCGCAGGCGGTGGTGGATGAGATCGTCGCCGCCTATCCGCCCTCGCGCCTCGCGAAACTTGCGCGCCGCGAGGCGGGCTGAGGCGTCGAACGCCGATGAACACGCCCGACGCGATTCGCGAGGCCTTTCGCCGGGGCGCGCCGCCCCGGAGTCCGGCCACGTTGTTCGGCGCAGGTCAGTGGAGCATCCATCAGGCCGGGCGCTCGATTCGCGACCTGGCGACTGATCCCGACTCTATGACCGACACGGTGCTGGAGACTCAGAAAAAAGTTCCCAGCCCGATTGTCTTCGTGGGATCGGGATTCAACAACCTGCTCGTCGGGGCGCTGGGCGGCCGCATCCGCTATCCGCGTCTGGGCGCGCCCGAAGTGATCGCTCCGATCGTGATCGAAAGCCTCGACGAGGTGGACGATTGTGATCTCACCGAACTCGATCGCGATCCGGCGGTCTACACCATCCGCGAAACCGCGCGGCGCACGGCCGAGGCCCTCGGCGATTCGGCGATCGTCGCCGTGACGCAATGGGGGCCGTTCACCACGGCGGGGCAGATGTACGGGCTGGACGGCTTTCTGCGCGCGACCATCACCCTGCCGGCGGCAGTCGCCAAAATGACCGACTTCGCCGTGGCTGCGCTGAAGCAATACTACAAGCCGCTCGTCGAGAAACACGTCATCGGGCTGATCAGCCTTGCCGATCACTCGGCGTCTTCCGGCTTGATCTCGCGCCACGCCTTCGCGAAATTCTGCCTGCCGCCGCTGATCGAAGTCATTGATTGGGCCAAGTCGCACGGCGTCGGCACGTGGCTGCACGTTTGCGGCAATACTGCCGACAAGTGGGATTTGATGATCGAGACGGGCGCGGTTTGTCTGAGCCTGGATCAGAAAGTCGATCTGGCGATGGCGAAACAGGTGTGCAAAGGGCGAGTGTGCATCGCCGGCAATGTCGATCCGGTGCATGTGATGGATCAGGGCGGCATCGACGACGTGATGGCAGCCGCCAAAAATTGCCTCCGCGCCGGGGGGCCGGACGGCTTCATATTGACGACCGGCTGTGAGATGACGCCGACGACGCCGCTGGGCAACGTGCAGGCGATGATGGAAGCCATCACCCATTGAAATCAGCCGATACGCCGTTGCAGGAGGCGGACAGGCTGATGATTGTGCTCTCCATCGCGGGGGGATGGGAAGAGAGAGGAGACTGCACTATGGATGTGAGAAGATACCAGTGAACAACAAACACCTTCGCCAACAGACAATTATGGATCTTCTTGAAGGAGGCTCACCATGACAACAGTCAATCTCGGCTTCAACCAGGAACAACTGCAGGGGCTAATCGGCGCGATCAAGGAAAAGCCCGAAAGGGGTGAAACGGTCTGGGAGGCACGCACCCAATGGAAAGGTGGGTTTAAGAGCGAAGCCAGTATCGTGAGTTATGGCCGCAACTTCACCATTCCGATGGATGAGCCGACCGTCCTGGGTGGCTCCGATACCGCGCCGAATATGGTCGAGGTGGTTCTGGGCGCGTACGGCTGCTGCCTCACCACCGGTTATGTGCTAAACGCCGCACAGCGCGGGATCGAGCTGGAAGGCGTGGACATCCAATTGAAGGGGAATCTCGATCTGCAGGGATTCCTCGGACTGTCCGACGAGGTTCCGCCGGGTTACAAACGTGTCGAAGTCGAGGTCACGCTGAAAGCGCCGAAAGCCGCTCCTGAGGCGTTGCAGGCGCTGCACGATGTGGTCCTCAAGACCTCACCCGTCGGATGCATTCTCTCACAACCGCTTGAAGTATCTACGCATCTGATGACCCAAATGTAGTCGAATAGGGGGCGGCGGCCAACCGCCCCCTATCACGTCATTTGTTGCCCAACTCCAGCATAGTTGGAGGTGTCTACGGTCATGGACGCTCAAACGCAGTCCGACAGTGCCGATCCAGCGCCCGCGCCGGGAGCGGATGGGGGCGCCGCGCTCGACGGTCAGATCGCGCGTATGTTGGCCGTGTGGCGCAGCCAGAGGGCAAGCACGATTTTGGCGACTGCGCTCGAACAACGGATAGGGCAGTTGCGCTCCGACCGATCTGGAAAACTCGCCGTCTTCCGCGCCGAAACCCGGCGAGTCGAAATCTTGCAGTGTGAAGCGCAGATACGCAAGTTCCCGCCCCTCGTCATAGACGAGCCGCCGGTGGTGGGTGGAAGCGATCTGGCGCCCAATCCGGTGGAACTCACCCTGGCCGCGCTCGGCGCCTGCCAGGAGATTATGTATTCGATCTGTGCCGAGTTGATGGGCGTGCGGCTCGACGAGGTCGAAGTGTCGGTGAAGGGCTTTATGGACTTGCGCGGGATGTTTGACGTGGACCCGCACCCCGCACCGGGCTTTACGCGCGTGGAATATCGCACGCGGCTGAAGAGTGCGGAGCCCGAAGCCCGCCTGCGCGCCCTGGCTGAGATGGTTGAAAGCCACTGCCCGGTGTTAGACATCTTCACCCGCCCGATCCCGGTGAAGGGCAGCGTTGAGTTTCTTACCTGTGAGGGAAGCTGATGGCACGGGTTGAAGTGTTCGCCGGCATTTGCGGCCACTCAGCAGTGATCGAAGTGACCCAAGTGGACGAGGCGCACGTGCAGGTTGTCATCCACAGCGAGTGCGACCAGATCGTGGCGATGAACCCCGATCTGGGTCGTCTCCAGTGGAAGGGCAGGGGACACGAGGTTTTCAAGCGCATGACGGAGAGCGCCGTCTACGCCTCGGCCGCCAAACACATCCGCCACACCGCTTGCCCGATCCCGACTGCCATTCTCAAGGCCATCGAGGTCGAAGTTGGAATCGCTCTGCCAAAGGATGTGACGATCACGTTCAAGTGAAAGGACGCTCATGGGTCTCTATCATTTCGACACCCCGCAGAGGGTAATGAAGATCGGCCACATCGAAGTCGGCGGCCAGCCGGGTGAGCGCCCGCCGGTGTTGTTTGCCAATATGTTCCAGACCGGCCACAAGATCGTCGAGAGCCGCAAGCCGCCCCGCTGGGACAAGGCTAAAGCCCTCGACGAGATCAAGTTGGTCGAGGAGATGTCAAACGAAACCGGCGTCCCGGCCATCATCGGCCTCGTCGCGCCCTCGCCGGACGAGATCCGGGCGTACTGCGAGTGGTTCCTCTCGATCAACGACACCCTGGTCTTTCAGATCGACACGTGGACCGAAGAGGCGCGGCGGGCCGGCGCGAGATTCGTGAAGGCCGCCGGAGTCCAGCACCGGTTCAATTACAACAGCATTACCGCGTGGGACCCCGACATCCCCGATCAGGTGGCCGAGTTGAAAGAGTGCGGCATCAAATCCGTCATCCTTCAGCCCTTCGACGCGGAAGACAAGAAAGCCACTGGCCGGCTCAAGTCGCTCCGCAAAATGCTCAAAGCGATTGAGGGCGGCGAGTTCACTTCCATTCTGGTGGACACGACGACCATGAACCTGCCCACGCAGGGCTTTTGCTATCTGGCGAACCGTATGGTCAAAGAAGAGTTCGGCCTGCCGACGGGCAACGCGCCGGCCAATGGCTCCTACATGTGGAAATCTACCATTGAAAAATGGGGCCGCCCGGCGTTTCAGGGCATGGACGCGGCCATGCACGGTATCGCCGCCGTAATGTGGAATGACTGGATGGCGTATGGCCCGATCACCGGCACCCGGCGCGTCTTCACCGCCGTCGCCGCCGCCGTGGCGATGGTCACGGTGATGGCGTGGGACGAGGGCCTCGAATTGCCCGAAGACCCGGCTCATCCGCTCAACAAGCATTTCCCCAAAGAGGTCGAATTCATGAAGGGCCTGCGCGCGGCGAAGAGCGACAGGCTGATGGAAGCGCAAAAAGTCAAAGGCGAAAAGCGTCGCGCGGCAAGAGGGGCAACGGTTGGCGAAGGCGACGACGCCGAGTTGATGCCGGACAGCGCCGCCGCCATTCAGTCGAATTAGAGAACGCCCGCCGGGAGGCGAGCGAGTTGGCCGATCCGCTTGAGGCGTGAAACGTGAAGTGTGATTGATGTCTGACGATACGAAGCCCAAACACCTTGTCATCTTCCAGCCGTCCGGCTCGCGCGGGTACTGCGAGGAGGGGGCCAACTTGCTGGATGTCGCTCGCTCGCTCGGCGTCGAGATCGAGACGCCCTGCGGCGGGCGGCTCATGTGCTCCAAGTGCCGCGTCCGTATCGAAGAGGGATTCTTCGAACGGTTCGGCATCGAGTCGAGCATGAGCCACCTCAACCCGGTTCTGCAAAAGGAGAAGGAGTTCTTCCATTCCAAAGGCCTGATCGAGCCGAACCTGCGCCAGTCTTGCCAGGTCGAGGTGCACGGCCCGGTTGTCGTCTTCGTGCCCGAAGAGAGCCGCGCCGTCAAGCAACTCGTGCGCAAATCAGCGCGCGAACTCAAAATCGAGATCAAGCCGTCTGTCCGTCGTTATTTCGTCGAGATGAAACCCGCGACGCTCCACGATCCGGTCGGCGACTGGGAGCGCTTGCAGAACGCGCTCAACGCCGCACATGGATTGGATGGCCTGCGCATTGACTATCGCGTGTTGGTTGCGCTGCAGAGGGCGATCCGCACCGGCGAGTGGAAGGTGACCGTGTTCGTCTGGCAGGGACGGGAGGTCATTCGCGTCGTCCCCGGCTTCGCCGAATACGCGCTCGGCCTGGCCGTGGACGTGGGAACGACGACGGTGGCCGGTTTCCTGTGCGATCTCGACTCCGGGCAGGTGCTCGCCACCGAGTCGATGATGAATCCGCAAACGCCTTACGGCGACGACGTGATGGCGCGCATCACCTACGCCATGACCAAGTCCGATGGGCTGGAGAAGATGCACGCGGCGATTCTGGAGGGATTGAACACGATCATCGCCAGAGCGTGCGAGGCAGCCGGGTACAAGCCCGAGGACATCGTCGAGGCTGTGCTGGTGGGCAACACCTGCATGGATCACATCTTCCTCAACATTTTCCCAAAGTACGTCGGCGTCTCTCCGTTCGCGCCGGCCATCCATCACTCAATGGACGTGAAAGCGCGCGACTTCGGACTCAATATTCTGCCATCCGGAAACGTGCACGTTTTGCCCAACGAGGCCGGCTTTGTCGGCGCGGACAACATGGCCTGCGTTATCGCCGAGGAGCCGTACAACCAGGACGACATCATGCTGGTGATCGACATCGGCACGAACGGCGAGATGGTGCTCGGCAACCGGAACAAGCTGATCTCATCCTCAGTGCCCACCGGCCCTGCGTTCGAGGGCGCGCAGATCACGTATGGAATGCGCGCGGCGCTGGGCGCGATCGAGAAAGTGGACATTGACCCGGTCACGTGGGATGTGCGCTTTAGGGTCATCGGCCAGGAGAAATGGTCGGACGAATTGCCGCCCGAAGAGATCAAGGCGCGCGGCCTGTGCGGCTCGGCGATGATCGATCTCGGATGGGAGATGTACCGCGCGGGAGTCGTTGACGCGACCGGACGCTACTCGAAGGAGACACACTCGCCGCGCCTGCGCGAGGGGCCGAATGGGCTGGAATTCGTTCTGGCCTGGGCGCGTGAAACTTCCATCGGGCGCGACATCACCTTCAGCGTCAACGACATGCGCGCTTTGCAACTGGCGAAGTCGGCCATGTACTCGGCGGCCAAGATCATGATGCGGCGGCTGGGCGTGCATAAGTTGGACAAGGTGGTGCTGGCCGGGGCGTTCGGCAGTTTCATTGACAAGGTGAAGGCGATGGCGATGGGGCTGTTCCCCGACTGTGAGTTGACCAATGTCTATGCCGTCGGCAACGCCGCCGGCGACGGCGCACGCATTGCCCTGCTCAACGTTGACAAGCGCGTCGAGGCCGATCGAGTCGCCCGGCAGATCGAGTACGTCGAGCTCACGGTCGAGAGCGATTTCGAAAAGCAATTCGCGGCGGCGATGCACTTCCCGCACATGACCGACTCGTTTCCGCATTTGCAGAAGATGCTCGACAAGGCGACGCGCGAGCGCGCCCTGCGGCAGTTGCGCAACGTTCCTGCCCTCGCCGCGTTGCCGGACCCGGCCTTGCGAAAACTGGCCGCCGTCACCGACGAAGTTCGCTTCAAGAAGAATCAGACTATTTTCGAGGCGGGCGCGGAGCCGACGGCGTTGTACGTCGTGAAAGAAGGCTCGGTCGCGCTTTCGTTCAGCCTCGACGGCACGGCGCCGACCCAGACCGAGGTCAAGCCCGGCGAATTGCTGGATGCCGTCGCCCTCGCACGGGGCCGGCCGCACACGGCCACGGCCAAAGCCACGGCCTTGAATACGAAGGTGTTGGCGATACCCCGGCAGGAGATCGTGAGTCTGTTGGAGGCTCAGCCGGGATGGAAGAATCAGTTGGCCGATTCTGGGACCCGATAGAACATAGGAGATATACGAATGCCCAACAACTCCAGGGAAACCGTCCTCAACGTCTTGCGCGGCCAGAAAGGTGACCACGTGCCCAACTTCTCTGGCATGGGCTCGATCACGCTCGGCGGGATTCAGGATCTCGGTTATCGCTTCAACGAGATTCACGGCGACGCGCGCAAGATGGCGAACTCGGCCGCCAGCACGCATCGCCTCTTCGGTTTCGAGAGCGCCATCGTGCCGTTCGACATGGGCGTCGTCGCCGAGTCGCTCGGCGCGGGGATGAAGTACTACGACAAGGCTGACCTCGGCCAGATCATTTATCCCACGATGACGCGGAAACTGGTGGATCGCTCCACCGTGACCGTGCCCGACGGCGCGAGTGAGGCTGACGCCAAGACCTTCGTGATGAAAGAGATCGAGAGGCAAATCACCGAGTATGAATTGAAAATGCCCGCCGATATTGCGAGTACCGGCCGCATCCCCGTCGTGTTGGAGGCCATCCGCATCCTGAAGCGCGAACTCGGCGACGAGGTCGCCGTCGGCTCCTGGACGCTGGGGCCGTTCACCGAACTAGGGCAGGTGATGGACCTGGAAGTCCTGCTCAAAATGTCGGCCAAGAAGCCCGAGGCGGTCAATCGCCATCTTAAGTTCATGGTCGAATATCTGGACAAGGTGCTGAATCTCCACATTGACTCCGGGGCCGATTTTGTCACCGTGCGCGAGATGGGCGCGACCTCCAGCATCATGAGCCCGCGCATGTTCAAGTCGCTCGTCCTGCCCAATCTGCAGGAACTCTTCGGCCGTCTCAAGCGCGTGCCCACCGTCCTGCACATCTGCGGCGACACCAATCCGATCATTGAACTGATGGCCCAAACCGGCGCATCGGCTCTGAGCGTGGATCAGATGAACCGGCTGAACGAGACGCGGGCGAAACTCTCGAACGTCGTTTTGCTCGGCAACTACAAACCCTTCGGCGCGCCATTCTGCGACGGGACGCCGGAAGAAGTAGAAGCGATCATCAAGCAATCTCTCGACCAGGGCGCGGACGGCGTGTGGCCGGGGTGCGACATCTGGCCGCAGGTGCCGCCCGAGAACATGCAGGCGATGATCGCGGCGATGAAGAAGCACGGATCAAACTCACATTGATTGGAGGAGACATGGCACCAACTTCCGAACAGCAGGCTGACATACTTGAGCGGCTAAAGAACGGGGTCATCGAATACGACGAGGAGGTTGTCGTCAAGGCGGCTAACGAAGCGCTGGAACTTCAAATGGACGCTTACCAGGCGGTGATGGACGGCCTGGCGGCCGGCATGGACGTCGTGGGTGTGTATTTCGCCAGCGGCGAATATTTCGTGCCTGAAGTCCTGATGTGCGCCGACGCACTGTACGGCGGCCTGCATATTCTGCGGCCGCACATCAAATTGGACCCGGACAAGATGGTCAAGGGCAGTGTCGTCATCGGCACGGTGGAAGGCGACATCCACGACATCGGCAAGAATCTGGTCAAGATGATGTTCGAGGTCGCCGGATTCACCGTCCACGACCTGGGCCGCGACGTGCCCCTCGACAACTTCGTTGACAAGTACATGGAGACCGACGCCGACATCATCTGTATGAGCGCGATGATGACGACGACAATGATCGGGATGCCGGTCGTGATCGAAAAAGTGCGCGCCAAGAATCCGCACGCCAGAATCATGATCGGCGGCGCGCCCATCAACGAAGACATCGCCCAGAAGTGGGGCGCGGACGGCACGGGCAAAGACGCGCCGAACGCTCTGCAAGAAGCGCTCAACATGATCGGCGTCCTGCGCGATCTCGGCGACCAGTTCAAAGCCGAACGCACGCAGAAAGAGTGGGGCGCGGACGGAATTCTACAGCCAGCGTAGGTGCGCGAAATGTGGCGCGGTGATCTCGGTCTGACCGATCTGATTGACCGGCAGGACGTGCCAAAGTTCGATCTGCGATTCGAGGTGCTCGGCGCGCTCGACGAGGCGTCCTCGGCGCTCGGCCTCGTGCGCGCGGGCGCCGCCCGGGCTGAGACGAAAGAGCTTGTGCTCGCCGTCCAGCGCGATCTGTGCTGGCTCATGTCCGAGCTGGCCGCCGTTGGCGACGAGGCCCGACCCGAGTCACACATCGACGCCGGACGGCTGGAGTTCCTCGAAAGCGAGTTCCAGCGTGTCACGGCCGGCGTGCCACTCGGCGATGCGTTTGTCGTCCCGGGTGATACGCAGGCCAGCGCCGCGCTGCAACTGGCGCGCGCCATCATCCGGCGCGCCGAAAGACAGGTGACGCTCCTGGATCGTGAGGCCGGCCTGCCCAACCCGAACATCATTGCGTATTTGAATCGGCTGTCGGCGTTGGTCTACGCTCTGGCCCGCGCCGAGGACGCGGCCTCGGGCGCGCCTTCGACGATTGCCCATCCATCCTCGAACGGGCATCGATGAAGAACCTTGTCCCGCTTCCTTATCGCCGCGTGAGTGTTCAGCCGTACGACGGCGAAATGACCGAGGCCGGGATTCGCGCCCATCTGCTGAACCGCGAGGCGTACCGGCGCACCGACTTCGTCGTCCTGCGGCGCGGCGATGAAACGGCCGTCGCCGCCGTCACCGCGCCCGACCGCGAATCGCTTTTCAGCCCGATCGATTCCGTCGAAGTCCTCGCGCTCCCCGACACTTGCCTCTTCGTCGAAGCGCCGGAGACCGACCCGGCTAATCCGTCCGCGCTGGCCGCGAAAGCGCGCCAGCTCGGCGTTGGCCTTGCAGGCACGCTGGTAGTGCGCGGCAAGTACGGACACGTCAATTTCATCCACCATCCCGATCCGCTCCTCGTTCGGGTGGTGGAGGTCGCGCCGCCCGAACCGCCCAAACTCTTCGGGCTGGCGGAGCACGTTCTAAGTTACGCCGACCTTCCGCCGATCGCGCTCGAACTGGAGCGAATCGATCTCAACGATCTGGCCGCCGGCCAGGCACCGCCGGCGTTCCTCGTGCCTTGCCGATCCGGCGGCCTCGACCGATTCTCTGCGCCGGTGTATTATCTCGACGAGCGGCCCGAACGTCAGGCTTGGACGATGGTCGGCTGTGAACGGAGCCTGCAATTCCATCGGCACTACTACGGCGATGAGCCGCCGCGCGTTGAAATGTGCCCGCGCAAGTTGGCCGGAAAGCGCGACGAGCCGACGCTTCTCAAGTGCTGTCTGCTCGAATACAATATCGAAATTGACGGCCAAATGGCTGTCGTGCCGTGGGGGGCGGACTTGAAGATGGTGGAGGAGGCGCTCCGCCGCCTGGCGGCGGAAACTTCAAACTCCCAACATCAAACCCACAATGGCGGAGAATAATGATTTCGCAGTGTGGGGTTTGTGGTTTGGAGTTTGAGATTTGGAGTTAGTCATGAAAGCCTGGGCCGCCGTATTTCCGCACGCAAACGAGCACTGCTGTAAGCCGCGCGCAGCGGGGGTGACGATGATGATTGATAAGTGTCAAGGCCCCAAAGCCACCGCCGACGTGTTGGCGATGACCGGCGACTACATTGACCACTGGAAACTCTCGTTCGGCACGTCGGCGCTGCTCGACGAGGATCTACTGCGCGACAAGATTGCGGCGGTGTGTGAGCACGACATCCTGGTCTACCCCGGCGGCACGCTGATGGAGTTCGCCGTGCTGAAAGGCGTCTGCCGCGATTTCATGCGCCGGGCGCGCGCTCTGGGTTTCAACGGGGTGGAGGTATCCGACGGCACGATCTACCACTCGGCCGCCGCCCGGCGCGACGCGATCCAATTCGCCCTCGACCTCGGTCTGACCGTCGTCGCCGAGGTCGGCAAGAAAGACCCGCGCCACCAGCCGTCGGTCGAGGAGTTGGCCGATCAGGCGTTGGCGGATTTTGAATCGGGCGCGTCCTGGGTCATTGTCGAGGCGCGCGAGTCCGGCAAGGGCGTCGGCGTGTTCGGTGAAGACGGAAGCGTTCACGAGCAGGACGTAGACATCATCGCGACGGCGTTGAACAGCCACCTCGATCGCCTGATCTGGGAAGCGCCGCTCAAGAATCAACAAGAATATTTCATCCTGCGCTTCGGAGCAGACGTGAGCCTCGGCAACATTCAACCGCGCGACGTGCTCGGCCTGGAAGCCCTGCGCGCCGGCCTGCGCTTCGAGACGATGAAGCCGCTGGTCGAGAAACTGGAACAGCACAGAAGGTGAAGCGTGAATCGTGAGACGTGAATTCACGCTTCACGTATCACGCATCACGGATCACGCCTCATGCCCGCCGCCCCCGAACTGATCCGCACGGCCTTCACCCGCGAACTCGACGACGCGGCCATTCTGTATGAGGGGATGAGCCGGGCCGATCTGGCGCACGTCGTCATGCTCGCCGAGGCCGGCATCATTCCGGGCGAAGCCGGTGGCGAATTGATAGCGGCGCTCCTCGAAATCCACCCGAGGCCGCCGCTTGATTTTTCTTTCGACCCTGCGACCGGCGATCTGTATGCCAACCGCGAAGCCTATCTCAAAATGCTGACGCCCGCCGCCGGCTGGCTGTCGGCCGGGCGCGCGCGCCGCGAGGCGGCGACGATTGGCTACCGCATCGCCGCGCGTTCGCGCCTCCTCGGGCTGGCCTCGGCCCTCGCCGACTGCGCCCGCGCCGCGCTCGATCTCGCCGAGACTCATCGCGCGACGATTTTTCCCGATTACACCTATCTGCAAACCGCGCAACCGACGACGTTCGGCCACTACCTGCTGACGTTCGTCTATCCCGTTCTGCGCGACCTCGATCGGCTGCGCGCCGCTTTTGCCCGCACCAACGTGAGTCCGGCCGGGTCGGGCAGTGTCAACGGCAGCCGCCTGCCGCTCAACCGAGAACGCCTGGCCGAACTGCTGGGCTTCGACGCGCTCATCCCGCACACTCGCGACGCGATGTGGCAGGCCGACGGCCCGATCGAGATCGCCGCGCTGACTGCTTCGACTCTCATCACGCTCGACCGCCTCGCCGAGGATTTGCAGATCTTCGCGACGAATGAGTTCGACCTCGTCGAGTTGGCCGACGAACACACTCGCGCCAGCGTGATCATGCCGCAGAAGAAGAATCCGTATGCGCTGGCCTACGTGCGCGGCGTGGCGGGGGAGATGATTGGGACTCTGGCGGCCATGGCCGCAGTCGGCAAGACGCCCTCCGGCCAACTCGACAATCGCATCTTTGCCTACGGCGACGCGCCGCGCGCGCTCGACGCGGCGGCCGGCGTGGCCGGCTTGATGGCCGGGGTACTGCGCGGCCTGACGGTGAACGCGACTCGCGCGGCGGAACTTGCCGCCGGCGGATTCTCCGGCGCGACAGATCTGGCCGATGCCCTTCTTCTATCCGCCGGCCTCGATTATCGCACGGCCCACGCCGTTGTGGGGCAGGCGGTGCGCGACACGATGGCCTCAGGCGCGACGACGCTGACCGCCGAACGACTCGATACGGCGGCGGAAAAGATCATCGGACGCAAGACCGGCCTCACGCCCGAGGCCGTTGCCCAAACCCTCGATCCCGCCGCGATTATCGCCACGCGCACCGGGCCGGGCGGCGCCGCCGAGCCGTCGGGGCACGCAATGATCGCGCAGTGCCGCGAGACGGCCGCCGATCACGAACGCTGGCGTGAGGCGGCCGAGATGCGCCTTTCGGCCAGCGATTCTTTTCTGATGATGTCAGCAACCGCGCTGAAAAGCCGCCGCCCCGAAAGCGAGTTGTCGGAACAGCCAGAGCCACGCGAGCCGCAATCGTTGGAAGACTTATTCAGAGATCTGCCCCAGCCGCCCAACCGACGGCGATGGCAGCTCCCACGTGAGTAATTTCTGATTGCTGATTTCGAGTTTGAAGTTTG
>JACQED010000416.1 GCA_016200785.1 Chloroflexota bacterium | reverse complement strand
GTAAGTGCGGGTCTCGACGGCGACGTAGTAGCGTGGCCGGAGGATGGGGCCGAGCCTGTCGCGTATTGCGCTGATCAGACCGTGATGAACGTCCGGCCACAGCGCCGGGTGTTCGAGCCACGGGTCCATTCCGGGAAGGGGGGCAGGCATGTCAATACCTTGCGCAGGGCGTCACCGCAGTGATTATACACCTGTCACCGGGAACTGCGATTTAGAATCTAAAATACCCTCGCGCCAACGGCCTCACCTCGTCCACCGTTACAAATACGTTGGGATCGACCTCCTGCACGAGGGCCTGCACCACGGCAACGTCTTTGCGCCGCACGGTGCAGGTGACGATGGCGACCGTCCCATCTTTGCCCATTCCGGTCATCACCGTGGCCGCGTAGCCGGCGCGGCGCAGAGCGTCGCTCACCGCGTGACCCTTGGTGCTGGAAATGATCCGCATGTGACTGAAGCCCAGCGCCATGCGCTCTTCGATGGTCATGCCGACCATCACCCCGGCGGCGAAACCGCCGGCATAGCCGATGATGTTCCACACGTTGTTGACGTTGCGGATAACGGTGGTGATCGCCACGACGAATATCGCCGACTGCGCGAAGCCGATGACGCCGGCCAGCCACTTGCGCCCGCGCATGACGAACAACATCCGGAGTGTGTCGAGCGTCATGTCCGAAAGACGAAGGGCGAAGATGAGCAGAGCGCTGAGTAAAGGGTTCATCGGTGATTGTTGCTCCGCCCGCCGTTCCCGTTCACCACCGGGGCGTACATCAACTCGGTGTATTCTTTGACCATTCGCCGCGCGCTGAACGCGGGCGCCAGCGAGCGGATGGATTCTTTGATCTTCCTCAGCCATTGGAGGGGAACGTCGCCGCTGTCCCGGTCGCGGTCATAGTAGAGCGGCACGACCTCGTTCTCGAGCAGCGAATATAACGCCTCGGCGTCATGAGCGTCCTGCTGGTCGGGATTGTCGTAGTCAATCTCTTCGCCGATGGCCCAGCCGTTTTCGCCGTTGTAGCCCTCGCGCCACCAGCCGTCGAGCACGCTCAAATTGAGCACGCCGTTGATGGCGGCCTTTTGCCCGCTTGTGCCGGAGGCCTCTTGCGGGCGGCGCGGAGTGTTCAGCCACACGTCCACCCCCTGCACCATGAAGCGGGCGATGCTCGCGTCGTAGTCTTCGATGAAGACCAGCCGCCCGCCCCACTCGGCCCGCTTGATGTTGCGGTATAGCTGCTGGATGAGCAACTTGCCTGGCTCGTCGGCCGGGTGGGCTTTGCCGGCGAAGACGAACTGCACCGGCTGGCCGGGCCGATGCACCAGGCGCATCAACCGGTCCGAATCGCGCAGCAGGAGGCCGGCCCGTTTGTAAGTGGCGAAACGGCGCGCGAAGCCGATCGTCAGCGCGTTGTTGTCGAGCAGAGCGCCGGCGGCCAACACCTGCACTGGATGGACGTGGCGCATCCACATCTCGCGCGCCCGGTCGCGGAAGAAGGCCAGCATTTTGCGCTTCAAGTGGCGGCGCACTTCCCACAATTCCTCGTCGGGAATGTCGCGCACCTTTTCCCACAGCGCCGGATCGTCGAGGGCCTCCGGCCAATTCGGCCCCAGGTAGTGAGTGAACAGGCTTTTCATACGGCGCGCCAGCCAGGTCGCCGCATGCACGCCGTTGGTGATCGATCCAATCGGCACGTCTTCGGCCGGCACGTCCGGCCAGAGGAATTGCCACATCTTGCGCGAGACCTCGCCGTGCAGTTCGCTCACCGCGTTGCGATGGCCTGAATTACGCAGAGCGAGGATCGGCATCGAGAAAGCCGGGCCCCACGATTGATCCAGCCGGGCGAGGTCAATGAAGCGATCGCGGTCGAGGCCGAGCGCGTCCCAGTAGCCGGAGAAGTACTTGTCCATCAGCCAAATCGGGAAGGTTTCGTTGCCCGCCGGCACCGGCGTGTGAGTGGTGAAAACGGTCGAGGCGCACACGGAGGCCTGAGCGCTTTCCAGCGACTCGCCGGCGGCGACCTTCTCGCGCAATCGTTCGAGCACGAGGAAGGCCGAGTGACCTTCGTTCATGTGCCATACTTGCGGCTCGAGCCTGAGAGCGCGCAAGAGCCGCACTCCGCCAATTCCCAGCACGATCTCTTGCGAGACACGCACGTCGGCGTCGCTCGAATACAGCCGGCCCGTCAGTTCGCGGTCGGCGGGCGAATTCTGTTCGAGGTTCGAATCCATCAAATAGACCGGGATGCGCCCGACCTGGGCTTTCCAGACTCTCACGAACACCGTCCGCCCGGCGATCTCGACCGGGATGAGCAGTGCTTTGCCAGCCGGCTCGCGCACGAGGAGCACCGGCAGGTCGGCGAGGTCGGTGCGATCGTATAAGGCCTCCTGCCAGCCGTCTTCGCTGATGCGCTGGCGGAAGTAGCCCTGCTCGTAGAGGAAGCCGACGCCGACGAACGGCAGGCCCAAGTCGCTGGCGCCTTTGCTGTGGTCGCCCGACAACATGCCCAGGCCGCCGGCGTAGATCGGGAGGCTTTCGTGCAATCCGAACTCGGTTGAGAAATAGGCGATGCTGCCGGGAGCCGAGGTAAAATCAAGATGGGCAGTGGAGAACCATGTCGCCGCCGGATTGATGTACCCATCGAAGTCGGCCATGACGCGGTCGTAGATTTCGAGGTAGCGCTTGTCGTGGGTGACGGCGTTGATCTGCTTGCGGCGCACCTGCCGCAGTAGCTTGACCGGATTGTGGCGAACCGCATTCCAAAGTTCCAGGTCTAGCGCGGAGAACAACCGCTGGGCCGGATCGTTCCACGACCACCAGAAGTTGTAGGCCAGTTCGCGCAGGCGATCGATGCGCCGCGGCAGGCTGACTCCGGGCGGAAGATGAGCGAGGTCCGTGTACGGGAGTTCCGGCCTGGCCTGCGCTTGAGTGAACGGTTCAGATAACATGAGCGTATCGCTTCTTCTCCATCGAGGAAAGTTGTCAACTGTCAATCTTACCATATCTGGACAAAACATCCCTCCTCAGGTACAATCGCGGCCTCGGAGGAAACGAAATTGGCGAACACTGCCTCGGCAATCAAACGTGTGCGCTCGAACGCGCGCAAGGCTAACAACAACAAGATCGTTCGCACGCGCGCTCGCTCGGCGGTGCGGACGGCACGCGCTGAGTTGAACGGCAAGGACACAGCCGCAGCGAAGAAGGCGACGCTGGAGGCGATCGGCGAGCTCGACAGAGCCGCCGCCAAGGGCGTCATCCACAAGAACAACGCCTCGCGCCGCAAAAGCCGGTTGATGAAACGGCTGGCCGCGCTCGAAGCGAAGAAGTAGTCTGCCTCGCCTTCAGCCACACAAAACACGCTGACCCCCGCCGGGTTAGCGTGTTTTGTTTTCTGCGCCTTAGGATGTTAGCGTGGGGCTGGGCGTCGGCGTCTCCGAGGGCGTGGCGTCGGGTGTTGGCGTGGTGGCCGTGGCCGTCTGTGTCGTCTGAGCCGTCGGCGACTCGGCTAATGAGGTCGGCGCCGGCGCGGTGGTTGGCGTCACAGCCGGCGAGGTGACAGAAGTTGTGGCTTCGGGCGAGGGTGATAACGTGGCGAGCGTCTCGCTCGCGCCGGGTGTTGCGGTGGATGTTGCACTTGGAGTCGAGGATGTTGCCGTGCGGGTCGCCGTTGGGCTTGGCGACGGCGCTGGAGTGCGCGACGGCTTGGGTGTCGCCGTCCGTTCCAGCGCGGCGCGCGTCTGCTCCTCTGCGATTCGAGTGAGTTCGGCGTTCCACCGGGCCGTCGCCGTTTGCCCTGCGAACAAGGCGATGGCCGTTTGCGTCATCCCGGCGATCGCCGTAGCCGTGCCTCGCTCGAGGATCGTGTTGCTTTCGAGGATCGAGTGCGGCACGTTCGTCAAATGACTCAGCGGCGGCAATGGCTTGCCGTTCACTCGCACCTCGAAGTGCAAATGGACGCCGGTGCTCGATCCGGTACTGCCCACCGATCCAATCGGTGATCCCTGCCTGATCGGCTCCTTCAACTCCACCTTGAAATCCGCCAAATGACCGTACCACGTTTGCGTGCCGTTTCCGTGATCGAGAATCACGAGGTTGCCGTACACCTCGGCCTTGTCGGCGAATACGACGACGCCGTTGTCGGCGGCGAGCACGGGCGTCCCTTCGGCGATGCCCACGTCAATGCCGGGATGCATCGTCCAGTATATCTGCTTCAGCACGCCCGCCTCGGGCAGAGGCCAGTGCAGCTCGCCGGTGGCGGCGAAGTCCGGCGGGGCCGTGACGGCGGGCAGGGCGAAAGTGATCGGCGTGCCGCCGGGCTGCACGATGGGTTCGACGGCGCCGGGATCGGCTGTCGCCTCATGCGCCGTCCCAGTTGATAAGGAAATCGGTGTCTGTGTCAGACCGGAAACTGAACCGCAGGCGATCAGCAAGAGAAGCGCCCCACACAGCATGAGTGCGAGGCGGTCGCGTTTCGGCGAATTGGGCATGGCGGAGAACCTTAATATTTCCTCCAACCCCTTGACATAGAACGGATGTTCGAGTATATTTTGATTACACCCTCCTCGGCTCCCCCCGCCCGTCTTGGCCGACCAGGGCGGGGGGAGCCCCTCCACCGGAAAGGGCGTACTCGAAGCATTCCTCTGACTGTAGCCTGCCGAGTTCCCCTGTATCTTCGAGCACGGCCAATCTCAATCTCCTAATTCGCTCCGTCGAGAGAACACCCCGGGCGGAGGTCGGGAGAGATCGATTCCGGGGAACTCGAATGCCGTCGCCCGTCACCCGCGAGTATCTCGAATTTCAATCGAATCGGATCGAGGCCGTGCTGGCCTCGCATCGCGTCATTGCGCGGGTGCACGGCGGGTCGGTGTCGCCGCGCTGGATCAGATTTCACCTCGCCCCGGCGCTCGGCACGAAAATCACCGCCGTAAGGAATCTCGGCGAGGAACTTGCGCTGGCGCTCGGCGCGCCCGACGTGCGGGTTATGCGCGAGGGCGCGACACTCGCCGTTGACATGCCCCGCCCCGACGCGGGTTCGGTGCGGCTGATCCCGCTCCTGCGCGGCTTTCGCGACGTGCCGCCGCTTACCGCCTGCCTCGGCCTCGCTGTAGATGAGCGCCCTCTGCTCATCCGCCTTCCGTCGCCCGACGTGACTCACGTACTCGTCGCCGGGATGACGGGGTCGGGCAAGACCGAGCTGATGCGGACGATCGCGCTCAGCCTCGCGCTGACCAATCGCCAGTCGGCACTGCAAATCGCGCTGATCGATCCGAAGGGGCGCGGCCTTGCGCCGTTGGCCGGCCTGCCGCACCTCGTCGCGCCGCTCGCCGACTTGAACTCGGCGGCGATCTTGTTGCGCCGGCTGGCGCAAGAAATGGAACGACGCGACGCGGAGGGCATTGCGTCTCCGCGAATTGTGATCTTGGTGGACGAGGCGCTTGACTTGTTAATGGTCGGCGGGAAGGAAGTCGAGAGTCTGCTGACGCGCATCGCCCAGCGCGGGCGCGAGGCCGGCCTGCACCTCGTCGTCGGCGCGCAGAAGCCGTCGGCGGCGGCCATCGGCGGATTGCTCAAGGCGAACTTTCCGGTGCGGCTGGTCGGCAAGGTCGCGAGCGCCGACGACGCGCGAGTCGCCGCCGGCCTCGGAAGCACCGGCGCGGAAAAACTCACTGGGCGCGGGGATTTTATCGCGGTTGCCTCGGGCCAGGTCACGCGCTTTCAAGCGGCCTATGTGTCGTCGGACGAGTGGCGAGCCGCGCTGGCAAGGGTCAGGAGATGAAATACAAGACCATCCTTCTCATTGCTCTGATCGTTTTCGCCGCGAGCCTCGCCGTCGTCGTCGGCAAGCGGCTCTCAGCCGAAGCGACGGCCGTGATTGTTGGCGTCGTCGCCGGCGTGGCGGCGAGCATCCCCACGAGTCTGATCGTCGTATGGGTGGCGACGCGCGGCCGGGCCGGCGAAACGCGGGTCGTCGAGGAACGTCGCGCAGATTCGGGCGAGCCGCGAATCGTGGTCGTCACGCCGCCATCGCCGCAATCTTCATCCCCACCCTATTATCACCCGGTCAGTCCGGGCGGTGTGCCAATGGCGGCGTTGCCTTATCCATCGCACCCGAGACGATTCACCGTGATTGGCGGGGAGGGTGATCTCGAATGAACCTTGAAAGTCCCTGCTATTTGTGCAAGCGAATCAGTGCAATCAGAT
>JACQED010000438.1 GCA_016200785.1 Chloroflexota bacterium | reverse complement strand
TGCGGCGTGAGGCCGACGAAGGACGCAGGAAATTGCTCCGCCATTCGAGGATCGATTTCGCGCGCGACCGGCGCGAGGTGGACGATCGCCGTGCGTCGCCAATCGGGCGGGACAGAGTCGAGCGCGATGGGCGCGGCGACGGTGCGCAGAAACTGAGTGCGCGCGTTTCCGTCGTATATGTTTTCGAAAGTGGTGTTGTGCTCGGATGGAAGGCGGAGCGCGGGGAATTCGGCCAGTGTGTTCGCGGGGGCGTCGGGCGCGGCGGACGTCACCAGCGCGGCCTGGAGGCCGAGCGCCCGGGCGGTGAGGGCCGCGTAGGTCGCGGTCCCGCCGAGGCGCGTGCCCTCCGGCGTGAGGTCTTGCGTGATGTGGCCGATGACTAAGTAATCAATCCTGTTTTTTGGGAACAATCGTAACTTTGCGGTTGTCGCCCTCGCCGACGCTTTCGGTGCGGACGCCGGGGTGATCGCGCAGTGCGACGTGGATCAGGCGGCGCTCGTTGGGCGGCATCGGCTCAAGGACGACGGTGCGGCCTCGCGCAGTCGCCTGCTCGGCCATGCGCTGGGCGATTTGGCGCAATTGCTGTTCGCGGCGTGACTTGTAGCCCTCCACGTCTACCACGACGTTGAGGTACGCGCCCATCTGCTTGGCGACGATGACGCGCACGATGTATTGCAGTGCGGCCAACGTCTCGCCGCGCCGTCCGATCAGTTGGCCCAGATCGTCGCCGCGCACGTTGAGCACCAACGGCTTCTCGTCGCCAGGCTCGGCGGATTCGCCCCAGTACGCCGCGACGCGCGCCCGGATTTTCATCTTCGACAGAAGTTCCTGCAGCGTCTCGCGCGCGGTGCGCTCGGCCTGTGTTTCGGCAGCCGCGCCGGGCGCGCGCCGGGCGGTGAGGCGCACTCGCGCGTCGCGCTCGCCGGGCCGGCCTTCGTCGAGGACTTCGACGTCCACCTCGTCTTCGTTCAAGCCCAGTTCAAATAGGCCGCGAGCAACGGCGTCTTCGACGTTCGGGGCGATGGTTTCGATGGTCGCGCGTTCGTCAGCCATGGGATTTCTTGGCCACAGCCTTCGCCGGGGAAGGCTTGGCAGACGAGGAGGTCTTGCCGGATGCGGGCAGGTATTGCTTGACGAAATCAGGCAGCTCAATTGCAGGCAGGAGTTTCTTGACGAAATCAGGCAGTTCGATCTTGCCCATCATGCCGTATTGAGCGATGCCGATCAAGTTGGCGATGACGAAGTAGATGGACAGGCCGGAAGGAAACGAAAGCGAGAAGAAGCCGAACATCAGCGGCATGGTGACGGCCATCGACTGGGTCATCTGCGCCGACTGCGGATCGGCGGCGGGCGGCGTGATGAGTTTCTGTTGCAGCCACGTCGTCACCACGACGAGCACCGGCAGGATGTACCAGGGGTCGGGTTGGCCGAGGTTGAGCCAGAAGAAACGATTGCCGACCGGAATGAGCGCCGCCGCATTGGGCAGGGTGCGACGGTAAATGTGAGCGTACAGGTCGAGCAGTTGAAGCGGCGTCGTCGCCATCACGCGCGTGATGGCCTGATATAGGCCAATGAGGATCGGGAACTGGATGAGCGTGGGCAGACAGCCGGACAGTGGATTGATGCCTTTCTCCTGATACAGTTTCATCTGTGCCTGTCCAAGCGCCTGCTTGTCCTTGGCGTATTTCTTCTGCATGTCCAGCCACTCTTTGCTCTTCTGCAGTTCGGCCATCACCTTACTGCTCTTCTGCTGTTGCCAGGTGAGCGGCAGGGTCAACATGCGCACCAGCACCGTGAATACCGTGAGCGACAGGGTGAAGTTCTGCCCCAGCCAGCTGTAAAGCAGGAGCAGGGCGTTGACCATCGGGTCGAGGATGAGTGAATTCCAAAGGTTGAGATTCATGGCTTGGCGCTCCTATTTGGGCGGGGCAAAACTCCACCTCTGATTGCCGGTCGCCGCGTCGAGAGCGGCGACGAGTATGTTGTCCTTCGCGCCGTACGGGGCGACGATGACCAGGCCATTCGCGACGATTGGCGCGGTGACCAGTTGCCCGCCGACCTCTTTCTTCCATACCTCCGAGCCGTCAGCCGCTTTCAAGGCGTAAAGACATCCGTACTGCGCGGCCTCACACCCGATTTGCGCCGCCACAAACAGAGTCCCATCGGCGAACGCCGGAGTTGCCCGGAGCGCGTGTTGACCGTCCGGCCTGACTTTCCATTTCACGCTTCCCGTGGCCGCATTGGCAGAGTACAGCCATCCCTCCAGGTCGCCGAAGTAGAGCGTGCCATCCACGACCAGCGGCCCGCTCCACACCCAGCCCTCGGTCGGTTGCGACCACTTGATCGCGCCGTCGGCGGCGTTCACCGCGTAGAGTTTGTCATCGAATGCGCCGACGATCAGCGTCCCGTCGAAGAGGGCAGGCGTTCCGGCGAGCGCGCCGCCGAGTTCGCGATCCCAGATCAACTTGCCGGTCGCCGCGTCCAGCGCATAAAGATGATGGTCCAGCGACGGGACGTACAATCGGCCGTTGTCGATCAACGGTGTCGCCCAAATCGCCTGTTTGGCGGCGAACGTCCAGCGCTTCTCGCCCGTCCCGGCGTCGAGGGCGTACAGGTTGTAGTCGGCTGACGGGATGAAGACCATCTTCCCATCGATCAGTGGCCCGCCGACGATGTGATCGGTTGCGTCGGAGAAAGTCCACCGGGGCAGGCCTTTATCGGGAACGCTCAGGCCGTAGACCAGTTTGTTGTAGCCGCCCACAACCATGAGATCGCCTGCGACCGCCGGCTCGGCGTAGAATGTGATCTTGGTGTCGCGCTGCGCCGGGAACGACCAGAGTTCCTGGCCGTTGGCGAGGTTGAGGGCATGGACTTGCTGGTTGAAGGCGACGTAGACGTTGTCGCCGGACACCGAGAGGCCGGGCCAACTGGTTGGGGCGGAGCCGCCTCCCACGCACGCCGTCACGACGAGCGCGAGGGCGGCGAGTGTAGCGAGGGTCAAGAACTTAGAGCGAGTCAAAAAAACCTCTTTTCAGACGTGAAGCGTGACAACTCACGGCACAGGATCGTATCCACCGGGAAAGAACGGCTGACAGCGCAAGATGCGAGTGAAGGCGAGCCAGCCGCCCTTGAAGATGCCGTACTTCTCGATAGCTTCATAGCCGTAGTGCGAGCAGGTGGGGTAGAAGCGACAGGTGTTGACGGGCAGCATCCGGGAGACGGTCAGTTGGTAAAAGCGGATGAGCGCGAGCGCGAGGGCGGTCGCCGGGCGCTCGCGCGCGATGGATGCCAGCGGCGCGGGATCGTGGTGCGATCCGGCTTCGATTGCTTCAGCCATTCGATTCCGATTTCAAAACACGCGCGCGACCGAGTCGTCTGCCAACTGCGGCACGAACCTCGGCGAATTTGGCCCGGGCGATGGGAGCGCGCGCAATCCACACTAAATCCCACCCCGACTGGATGCGCGAGAGGTGTGCGCGAACGGCCTCGCGCAAGAGGCGCTTGGCCCGGTTGCGCCGTACCGCGCCGCCGACGGCCTTGCCCGCCGTGAAACCAAAGCGGCTGAGTTCGAGTCCATTCGTCAGAGTCACAAGTACGAAGAGCGGGCCGGCCCACGAGCGTCCCTCGCGCCGGACGCGCTGGAAGTCGGCGTCACTCGTCAGGCGCGCTAGGCGTTCCAATTCACTTTCTTGACGTGCGCGCGCTTGACCGCCAATTGATGGCGGCCTTTCAGGCGGCGTGCCCTGAGCACTTTGCGGCCGCCCTTCGTCGCCATCCGGGCGCGAAAGCCGTGAACGCGGGCGCGGCGGCGGATCTTCGGTTGATAGGTTCGCTTCGGCATGTCGTCCTCAAAATACGGCGCGGCTGTCCGCCGCGCGCAGGTTTCAAAATCGCTCCGGCGTGTCAAGCCCGGAGCGTAACGGCATTATACCTTAATCTGTTGTTTTCTCCAATCCGTTGTAGTATACTCCCAACTCGTGGCGCGCGTCATCGCAATCGCAAACCAGAAAGGCGGGGTCGGCAAGACGGCCACCGTCGCCAACCTCGGCGCGGCGCTGGCCGAGCGCGGCAAAGACGTGGTGCTGATCGATCTCGATCCGCAGGCCGCGCTCACCGCCGGCTTCGGACTCGATCCCTACAAGATCACCCGCACCACTTACACGCTGCTCACCCGCGACCACATCCCGTTCGCCGGCACATTGCGCCCCGTGGCCGATCGCATCCACGTCTGCCCGGCGAGCGTTGACCTCGCGGCGGCAGAGATTCAACTCGCGAACTATCCCGATCGGGCCTACCGACTGCGCGATGCGCTCGAGCGCAATCGGATGCCCTTCGACTTCATCTTGATTGACACGCCGCCCAGCGTCGGGGTGCTGACCGTGAACGCGCTGTCGGCGGCGGATGAATTGATTGTGCCAGTGCAGTGCCAGTATCTGCCGATGCGCGGCGTGCGCGCGCTGCTCGAAACGGTGTGGCTGGTGCACGAACGTATGAATCCGAAACTCGACCTGCTGGGCGTCCTGCCGACGATGTACCGGCGGGCCTCGAAGCACAGCCGGGAAGTCGTTCAAGAACTGCGTGAGGTGTTCGCCGACAGAGTCTTCGATCTGACCATCGTCGAAGACGATGCCGTGGCCGAAGCCCCGGTTGCCAAGAAATCCGTCCTCGCATATGCTACGGGCAGTGAGGCCGCCGCCGGCTATCGGCGGTTGGCGGAGGTGATTTGCAATGGGCGCTGAAGAGACGAACAAGACACTCCCGCGGGGCAGCGGCGAAGACACATCGTCCGGCGAAGGATCGGTTGCCGGCCGGGGCCGCGAGATCATGTTGCCCGAAAAGGGCAACCCGTTCCAGCGCGGCGGCGCGCAATTCGGAAAGAGAGCCAGCGCGCCGGCCGACGCTTCGGCGGCCGAAGCCGCGGTTGAGGCGCGCGACCTCACACCGGAGGACATCGCCGCGCTGTTTCCGTCGAAACACGAGGATCGCGAACCGCCGCCCTCCACTCCCATGCCTCAGATCAGCCGGCCGTTCGCAAGCGCTTCTCAGACTCCCAAGCCCACCCTTCCACCGAAGCCGCCCGTCAAGCCGATGGCCAAACCATTCGCGAAGACCGGGGCGCCCGTTCCCATCGAGCCAACGCTCGTAGTTGATGCGACTGCGCCGGCAGATGCTCCGGTGGTTGCCACCCAGCCTCAGCCCGCGTCGGCGGGCGCTGCCGAAGCGCCCTTCAAGCCCGACAGCCCCGATGCAGATCAGCAATTGGTGGCCGACGTTCAGCCGCCGGTCCCGCCCGATCCGAAGATACTCAAATTGTTGGTGACCGATGACAAAATCCAGATGTTGATGCTCAGGATCGATCAGGCCGAGGCCCGTGCGATACAGCAGACGGGCGGCGACAAGAGTGTCGCGCGACTCAAC
>JACQED010000437.1 GCA_016200785.1 Chloroflexota bacterium | reverse complement strand
CCTCCCCTTCTACTGGGACGACGTGGCGAACTTCATTTGGATGGAGCATCGCCCGCTGTCGTCCATTTGGGTTGACTCGAGCGGCTTCCCGTTTTATCGCCCCCTCGGTTTCACCATTTGGCGCGGGATGCAGATCGTCTTCGGGGCGACGAACCCGCTCCCCTTTCACGCGCTCAACCTGATCACGCTCATCGTCAACGGCTGGTTGGCCGGCGCGCTGGCGCTTCGGGTGACGGGTGCCGCGTTTCAAGTGACGAGCGACGAGAGTCCGCACTCGTCGCCCGTAACTCGTCACTTGTCACTTTTCGCCGCCGCCATCGCCTCGGCCCTCATGGTCGCCTTCCCCTTCGCCGCGCCCGTCGTGCCGCTCGTCGCTTCCGAATTCCATCTCCTTGCCACGGCGATGACGCTGGGCGCGGTGCTGTGCGCCCTCGAATTTTGCGACACGCGGCGCTATCGTTGGGCCGCGCTCGGCTTCGCGGTGGCCGCCCTCGCGCCCTTCGAGCACGAGTCCGGCGTGGTGACGGGAGCCCTGATGGGGCTGGCGGTGTTATTAATTCCGAACGGCGAACTGGAAATTGCGAATTCTCAATCGTCGTCCAGCGCTCGTCAATCACGACCCGCAATTCGCATTTCACGATTCGCCATTCCACTTCTCGCCCTCGCCACCAACCTCGCTTACCTCCCGTGGTGGGCGCACATCCCGAAGACTCGCGCCGAGAACTTCACGTGGGTCGGATGGGAGTCGCTCTTTCAAAGCACGGTCTTCTTCGCCGAAGGCCTCACCTTTCCTCTCCAGTTCCCGGCTCGCTGGCTGATGGATCATCTCGGCTGGACAGACATCGTCGCGGTGAGCGTTCTTGCCGTCATCGCACTCGGCTTTGCCATCTTTACGCTTCATCGCGAAGTATCTGTGTGGGACGGGTCACGCTTCACCTTCCTCGCTTCGCGCTTCGCGTATCGCCTCCTCGCCTTCGTCTTCGGCTATTGGCTGATCGCCGCTGCGCCGAGCCTGTTCGGTCTTCCATTCTCCTACAACATCGTCAGTCCGCGCCTGCAAGTTTTCCCCTCGCCGGCGGCTGTCGTGTTGTGGTCGGCGGTGATCTCGCTTATCGCTTATCGCCTGTCACCTGTTGCGTATCGCCTTTGGCCTGACGCCCCCGGCAATTCGCCATTCGCCATTCGCCATTCGCAATGGGCAATTCTCCTCACCTGCCTCGTGCTCGTCCCTCCCAGCCTCCACATCCTCCGCTCCGTCGAACTCCACCATTACGCACTCGATCCGTTGTGGACGCTGGGTCAAGCGGCGCGGGATTATCCGACCGAGAAGCAGTTGATCCTCAACCCGCCCAACTGGGTCGCGCCGGTGTGGGCCGACTACGCGCTGGGGCACGAAGGCGTCGAGATCATGCCGGCGTACCTTTCGCCGCAATTGATGGCCTGGGCGCAGACCGGCATCAAAGCGCCGGTTGACGGACTGGCATTCCCGAATGTCTTTCAGAAATTGCGCGATCACTACTTCGAAGCGTGGGGCAAAATTCAAGAATGGGATGGGCTTGCCGCCCGCGTTCCGCAATACGATCGCGTGTGGCTGTGGAGATACACCAACGAGGGAACGGCCTTGCAGGAAGTCGGCGCAGTGAGGCGCGGCGAGCCGACCGCGCCGCAAACTTTCGTGGCTTCATTCGACAGGCGCGTGTGGTTGACGCAGGCCCGCACCCAAATTGGGTCGGACGAGGCGCTCGTCGAACTTAGATGGCACAGCACCGGCCCGGCCTCCGAGGATGTGTTCACTCATGTCTTCGACTGCGCCGGGAATGTTCTGGGCCTGGCCGACGGCGCGGCGCTGGGTGGGACGTATCCGCTGTGGCTGTGGCCGGTCGGCGTCACCGTCCGCGACGTGCGGCACATCCCGCTCTCGACTCACTCAGCGGACGGCTGCTACCAGATCGAAATCGGCCTGTTCAGTCCCGCCGACGGCGCGCGCCCGCCCACATTTGATCAAAACGGCGAGCGATACCAGAATGATGCAGTGGTGATCAAGCCGTGAGGCAGAAACGACTCCACTGAAAAACGAAAAATCAACCGCGAAGACGCCAAGGGCGCGAAGATTTCGCGGAGATTTCCTGGTGTTTTCTTCGCGTCTTCGCGGTGAAAAAGCTCTTTCAGGAGAGTCGTGTAACGTCACGCGTGAGTCGCTCTTCACGTTTCACGCCTCACGTATCACGCTTCACGCATCACGTTTCACTCATGGTATAATCGCGCCGAAAATTCATCCAAGAAGGAAACTAATGGCAAGGCGATGATTGACGTGAACGATCTCCGCAAAGGAGTGACTTTTCAGTTCGACGGTGAGATTTACAAAGTTCTCGAATACTCGCACAACAAGCCGGGCCGGGGCAATGCGACCATCCGCACCAAAGTCCGCAATCTGCGAACGGGCGGGACGCTGGAGCGCACCTTCCAGTCAGGCGACCGCGTGCAGGACATCCGCCTCGATCATCACATCGTCACTTATCTGTATCACGACGGCGACCTGTATTACTTCATGGACACCGTGACGTACGAGCAGACACCGCTGTCGGGAAAAATACTGGGCGAGTCGGCGGAGTTCCTGAAGGACGGAATGGAATTGAAACTGACCTTCTACGACGAAGAGCCGATTGACATTGAATTGCCCACTTCCGTCGAACTGAAGGTCGTCGAATCCGAGCCGAGCGTCAAGGGGGACACGGCGACCGGCGCGAACAAATATGTGACGACCGAGACCGGCCATCGCGTCCAGGTGCCCCTCTTCGTCAACGTGGGCGACACGGTGCGCATCGACACGCGCACGGGCGAGTATCTCACCCGCGTCTAGTGAAAACTCCGGCCGGGCGGGAGTGTCCTCACTTCTACGGCGACTACCGGCGCGGACGCAAACACGAAGAGTGCCGGTTGCTCGACGCAAACCCGCAGGGCGGGCAGTGGAGGCCGGCTCTGTGCCAGACTTGCCCCGTCCCGCGCATCTTCCTCGCCAACGCCTGTCCCCACCTCACGCTGAAAGCGCGCGTCGCCAGCCGCTGGCTTGGCTTCGTTCGACAAGTCGAGATTTCGGCACACTGTCGCCGGATGTTATGCGATGTGCCGGAGCCTGAGATTGGGTGTGGGCATTGTCACGAAGAGCTCCCAATCTCTAATCTCTGAACTACCATTTGCAATGATCACCGCCCTCCTCTTTGATCTCGACGGCACTCTGCTGGACAACGAGCTGGGGACATTCGTCCCGGCGTACTTTCAACTCCTCGCGGCACATCTGGCCTCGGCTGTCGCGCCGGGCAAATTGATCCCGCATCTGTTGGCCGCCACCCAGGCGATGATCGCGAACGCCGACCCGACTCGAACACTGCGCGAAGTCTTCGACGAAGTATTCTATACGCCGCTCGGCCTCGACCGCGCGGCGCTGGCCAGGACGATCGAAGAATTCTATCAGGAGAAGTTTCCTTCACTAGAGTCGTTGACCGGGCGCCGGCCCGAGGCGCGCGCCGTGATAGAGTGGGCGCTGGCGTCAAACCTGCAGATCGGCATCGCCACCGCGCCGCTGTTTCCGCTGGCCGCCGTCGAAGAACGCCTGCGCTGGGCGGGCGTGAGCCCGAGCGAATTCGGATACGCGATCGTGTCGTCGTACGAGACGATGCGCTTCTCCAAACCGCGGCCGGAGCATTACGCTGAGTTGATCGCCAAAATGGGGAAACGCCCGAATGAAACGCTGATGGTCGGGAACGATTGGCTCGACGACATCGTCCCGGCCGCCGAGGCCGGCTTGCGCACTTACTGGATCGACGCGCGGAGCGCGAGGCCGCCGACGAATCGCCGGCAGCCGGATGGGCGCGGCACGCTGGCCGATTTCCTGCGCTGGGCGCGCGACGACCGTTGTCTTGAGTCACTCACGCCCCTCCCCCCCACCCCAGCCAGCGTGCTGGCTCAGCTCAGAGGCAACCTGGCCGCTTTCCACAGCGCGTTCGAGTCAGTTCCAGATCGAAAGCGCCGGCCAAGTGAGGCTGAATGGTCGCTGACGGAAATCACCTGCCACCTGCGCGACGTGGAGGCCGAAGTGAACCTGCCGCGCCTCAAACGCATCGCCGGCGAGGCCGAGCCGTTCGTGTCCGCCGCCGACACCGATCCGTGGGCCGAGGCGCGCAACTACCAGTCGCAAGATTGTGAACGCGCACTGGAAGATTTCACGCGCGCGCGCCTGGCTACGCTTGACTTCGTCGCCTCATTCCCGCCCGAAGTCTGGTCGCGCCCGGCCCGCCATGCCATCCTCGGCCGGACCACCTCGACCGAACTCGTCTCATTCATGGCCGAGCACGACCGGATACATTTGGAACAGATCAAAGCCCTCTACTTCGCCACCGCCAGATCGAAATAGAACGTGCTCCCCTGCCCCTCCCCGCTCTCGGCGTGGATGGTTGAACCATGCGCCTCGAGGAGGAGTTTCACCAGCGCCAGGCCGACCCCGGTCCCGCCGTAGCGCCGCGTGGAAGAGCCGTCCACCTGATAAAACGCGTCGAAGATTTTGTCAGCCTCATCCTTGGGAATGCCGATACCCTGGTCGCGCACCGACAACCGGATGTGGTCGCCATCCGGCGCGACGTCTGCCTTCAGTTCAACTCGGCCCTGGGGCGGACTGAACTTGATCGCGTTGTCCAGCAGGTGCCACAGACAGCGCGACAGGGCGGTGCGATCGGCCCTTACCGGCGGCAGTGAGTCGGGCACGCGCGTGATGATGCGGACACCCTGCCGCGCCGTCGCCCGTTCAAGCGAAACGACGGTCGCGCGCGCGACTTCGGGAATCGAGACTGCCTGAACATTCAGCCGGCCGACTTGAGCACTGCCCAGGTCCACTATGTCTTCGACCAATCGTTCAAGTTGCTCCACCGCCTTGGTCGCGGTCTCAAGGCCTTTCGATTGATCCGGCGTGAGCGGGCCGAGCGCTTCGTCAACCAGCAGACCCACGTAGCCCTTGACGTGCAGCAGCGGCGTCCGCAGTTCGTGCGACACGCGGCTGATGAACTCCGATTTCAGCCGATCGAGTTCGCGAAGTTCTTGCAGAGCGTCTTGAAGTTGCGAGGTGCGCAGGGCAACCCGCTGTTCCAGCACCCGGTTGTACTCTTCAAGTTGATCGTGCAAGTGCTTGACGCGCAAAAGAGACTTGACGCGCGTCACGAGTTCGAGATGGTTGAAAGGCTTCGTCAGAAAATCGTCGGCCCCGGCCTCCACGCCTTTGATCTTCTCGCCCGTGTCGCGCAGGGCCGTGATCATCACCACCGGCAGGAAAACAGTGGTGGTGTCGGCCTTAAGTCGCCGGCACACCTCGTACCCATCCATGCGCGGCATCATCACGTCGAGCAACATCAGGTCGGGGTCGGTGTTCCGCACCTGCTCCAGGGCCTGCTCGCCGTCAACAGCCTGGACAACCGCGTAACCCTCCAGTTCCAGAAACTGGCGTATGACGTCGATCGTCGACGGCTCGTCGTCCGCAATGAGAATCCTCGATTTCCTCGTGGGGCTGGGTTGAGTGACATCCACCATAGCGTTATTATCCTTGTCGCTAAGGAAGTCTGCGCCGCAAGGCAGATAATACAAGCGAGTGCGTTCGCGGGCAAGTGCCCGTTTCTTGTCAAAGGCTGCCGCCCCCGCTATAATCAGCCGCGCGGGGAAGTGGCGAAATGGCAGACGCACAGGCCTTAGGAGCCTGGGGAGGCAACTCCGTGAGGGTTCGAATCCCTCCTTCCCCATGATATAATCCGACGATCAATTCCCACGGAAGGAAACCGCAGTTGAAGATTGACATCGAGCGATTGGCGACGTGCGAAGCGACCTTGACGGTCGAAGTGGAGCCTGAACGGCTGGAAGCGGCGAAGAAGGCGGCCGCGCGCCGCCTTTCCGAAAAGCACAACGTCGCCGGCTTTCGCAAAGGCAAAGCCCCCTACCAGATCATCCTGCGCCAGTTCGGCGAGCAGGCGATTCTGGAAAATGCCGTCGACCAACTCGGCCCCAAAATTTACGAAGAGGCGCTCGATCAAGCGCAGATTGAACCTTACGCGACCGGTCAGTTGACCGACGTGGCCTTCGATCCGCTGGTGATGAAGTTCACCGTGCCGCTCAAGCCGGAAGTGGACCTCGGCGCGTATCGCACTGTGCGCCTGCCCTTCGCCGCGCCGGAAGTGACCGACGAAGCCGTGCAGGAGTCGCTGGAGCACCTGCGCGAGCATCACGCCGTCCTCGAACCGGTGGAGCGCCCCGCCCAACCTGGCGATGTGGTCACGATCGACGTTGTCGGCCAATGGGTCGAAAGCGATCAACCCAAACCGCTGATTGAGCAGGACGGCGTGAGTGTCTTGATTGATCCCAAAGTTGAATGGCCGGTGCCTGGCTTCGCCGGAAAACTCACTGGCATGATGATTGGCGAACAGCGGCAGATAGATCTGACTTTCCCAGAAGATTACGAAAACGAGAAGCTGCGCGCCAAGAAGACCAGCTTCAACGTCACGGCTTCAGAGATCAAGTCGCGCTACCTGCCCGAATGGGACGACGACCTGGCAAAGGAAGTCGGCGAATACGAAACGCTGGAGGAGCTGCGCACCGTCGTACGCAAAGAACTGCAAGAGCGCGCGGAGCAGGCTTATGAAGCCGAATACTCCAAGTCGGTCAACGATATCATCGTCGCCGGCGCCACGGTCAATTATCCGCCGACCTTGCTCCAGAGGGAAATTGACAACCTGGCCGACGACCTCGATCATCGCCTGCGCGAGCGCGGCCTCAACCTCACCGACTACATGAAACTTGAGAACAAGACGCAGGATTCCTTGCGCGAGGAACTGCGCCCGGCGGCCGAAGCCAGACTCAAGCGCGCTCTCGTGCTCGGCAAGGTGGTGGACGAAGAAAAGATCGACCTCGAACCCGGCGAAGTGGAAAAACACATCGAGAGCGTGACGGCGGCCTTCGGCAAAGGCGGCGAGAGAATCAATAAAGTGCTCTCGACGCCAAACGGCAAACGCTCGATTGCGCTCGATCTGCTGACGGACAAAGCCGTGGCTCGTCTGGTCGCCGTGGCCAAAGGCGAGGCGCCGGAAATCCCGAACCCCGATACTCATCCCCTTGATGACGCTCAGCCGGCTGAAGGAGAAGCACAGGCCAGCGCCCCTGAATCTGCCGGGAGGGGGGAGCCGATGCCAGCCGCCGAGTCCACACCCCTGCCCGAATCGGGAGGCGCGAGTTAACGCCGGTCTAATACGGTTCGACTAGCGTGGCAGGAACTTCAGGAGACCCTAAATGGAAAACTTGATTCCGATGGTGATCGAAACAACCGGGCGCGGCGAGCGGGCTTACGACATCTACTCGCTGCTGCTCAAAGAGCGCATCATCTTCCTCGGCACGCCCATCAACGATCAGGTGGCGAATCTGATCGTCGCGCAACTGCTCTTCCTCAACCGCGAGGATCCGGAAAAAGAAATCCAAATGTACATCAACTCGCCCGGCGGATCGATCTACGCCGGCCTGGCGATCTACGACACGATGCAACAGATCACTTCGCCCGTCTCGACCGTCGCCGTCGGCGTCACGGCCAGCATGGGCACGCTGCTCCTCACCTCAGGCACCAAGGGCTACCGCTACGCCCTGCCCCACGCCACCATTCACCTCCACCAGCCGCTCGGCGGCGCGCAGGGCCAGGCCACCGACATCGAAATTCAGGCCAAAGAAATCTTGCGCTTGCGCGCGGAATTGAATAATATACTCGTGCGGCACACCAGCCAACCTGTGGAGACGATCGAGCGCGACACCGAGCGCGACTATTACATGGACGCGGAGGGGGCGGTCAAATATGGGTTGGTAGACCAAGTGCTGACGGCGCCGGAGAAACACAAGGCCGAAAACGGCAAGCATGCCTAGAGGCTCACGCCAGGAACCCGACGTTCGACGCTGTTCATTCTGCAAGCGATGGGAAGACGAAGTGGGCCGGCTCGTCGCCGGCCCCGACGGCGTCTCCATCTGTGATCGGTGCGTGAGCCTGTGCCGCGAGATCATCGCCGAAGGCTCCGACGCTAAGACCTTCGCCGAGGCGGCCGCCCTCCGCGTCAACCGTGTCCTCAGCCCCAAAGAAATCTACGATCACCTCGACGACTACGTCGTCGGCCAGGAACGCGCCAAGCGCGTTATTTCGGTTGCCGTCTACAATCACTTCAAACGCATCGCCAACGCGCCACGCCCCGGCGACGTGGAACTCGACAAGAGCAACATCCTGCTCATTGGCCCCACCGGTTGCGGCAAGACTCTCCTGGCGCAGACCCTCGCAAAAATTCTCGACGTGCCTTTCTGCATTGCCGATGCGACCGCGCTGACCGAGGCCGGCTACGTCGGCGAGGACGTCGAGACGATCCTGCTCCGCCTGCTGCAAGCCGCAGACTTCAACATCGCCCGCGCCGAGAAGGGCATCGTCTACATTGACGAGATCGACAAGACCGCGCGCAAGTCGGGCGATAACCCCTCGATCACGCGCGACGTTTCGGGCGAGGGCGTTCAACAAGCCCTGCTCAAAATCATCGAGGGCACGGTCGCCCACATTCCGCCGCAGGGCGGGCGCAAGCACCCGCAGGCCGAGTTCATTCAACTCGACACGACGAGCATCCTCTTCATCTGCGGCGGCACGTTCGACGGGCTGTCCGACGTGATCGCCGAGCGCGTCGGCCTCAAGGGCCAGATCGGTTTCCCCGGATCGCGATCGGTAAACGGCAAGACCGAGCTCGGTGAGGCCGAACTCCTGCGCCGTGCAACGCCCGACGACCTCATGCGCTTCGGCATCATCCCCGAACTGGTGGGCCGCCTGCCGGTCGCCGTGACCGTGGACCCGCTCGACCTCGACGCGCTGTTGGCGATCCTCACCCGGCCGCGCAACGCGCTCGCCAAACAGTTCCAGCGCCTGTTCGCGCTCGACCGCGTCGAACTGCAATTCACCGACGACGCTCTACGCACCGCCGCCGAGCAGGCCTTCCAGCACGAGACTGGCGCGCGCGGCCTGCGCGCCATCATCGAAGACACACTGCTCGACGTGATGTACGAAATCCCCTCGCGCTCCGACGTGCGCCGCGTCGTCGTCCACGCCGACGCCATTCTGCGCCGCGCCCGCCCGATTATGATGAACGAGGCCGAGCGGGTGATCGCGTGGGGAGAGGAGTTGGACAACGCCGCGTGAAATGAAAAGGCCGCCTGGCGGAGGTGGCCTGTATGCTGTCACGGCGCCGGCAGTCAGCGGAGAACTTCAAGCACCTGCCGGGGCCCATCGAGTAAAAGCCTCAAGCACCGGTCGGTCTCCCACCTCTGTCAATAGTATCGCCACATCCCCCAAGCGTTTCCGCACACGGCGATGGAGGCGGCCCAGATTCTTGTCGCGATTGTATTGCCCTATGCCTGATAACCGGGTATACTCTTCATCGTAACAGGGTTCAGATGACCTACAACGTCCTCCTCCGAAAACGCCCGAAAGGTGGATACATCGCAACGGCATTGGGCTGGCCGGAAGTGGCCGCCGAGGCGGCGACGCGCGCCGAAGCGATTGACCGCATCCGCAAAGCGATCGCGGGGATCATCGCACAAGGCGAACTGGTTCAGGTTGAAGTGCCTCTCCCACAAGCGACGATCCAAGCAGTTTACGCCGAAACATTCGGGATGTTCCGCAACGATCCGACCTTTGGCAAGTTTGTCACCGCCGTAAATACGTATCGCCGCAAGCGCAATCGCAACGGCCATGGCCGAGCGTGAAGCACATCCTCGACACCGACCACGCAACACTGTACCAGCAAGGCCATCCCGCTCTGGGAAATCACCTCGCCAACCTTCCTCAAAGCCAAATTGCGACGACGGTGGTCACCTACGAGGAGCAAATCGAAGGCCGGTTGTCGCTTGTACGCCGGGCCCGTACCCGAGAGCAACGAGTGCAAGCCCACTACTGGTTGCAGAGAACGCTGGGCTTCTTTTGCCGAATTCCTGTTCTCCCCCTCGATGAAGCCGCCGCTGCTGAGTTTGAAAGACTGCGCGCTCTCAAACTGCGCGTTGGCACACAGGATTTGCTTATCGCTGCCATCGCTATCACAAACAAGGCGACCCTGCTCACGCGCAATCTCCGGGACTTCAGTCGTGTGCCCAGCCTTGTAGTCGCGGATTGGTCATTACCGTTGGATGAGTAATCTCGCCTCCATTCGCCACCTCATCATAGACATGGACGGCGTACTGTGGGAGGGTGACCGGCCCTTGCCCGGACTGGTCGGATTCTTCGCCACTCTCCGCCGTCTGAATATCACATTCGTCCTCGCGACCAACAACGCCAGCCAAACGCCCGAGCAGTACATCGCCAAGTGCGCCCGGATGGGCGTCGAAATTTCGCGCGACGAAATACTGTCCTCGGCGCAGGCCACCGCGCTGTATCTGTCTCAGCAGTCATCCAACGGCGCGAGAGTGTTCGCCCTCGGTGAGGACGGCGTGCGGAACGCGCTCACCGAGCGCGGGTTCTCGCTGTGCAATCTGTACGAAGTGAACGCGCAGTACGTCGTCTGCGGGATGGATCGCGGCCTCTCGTGGGACAAGCTGGCGACGGCCACGCTGAACATTCGCGCCGGGGCAAAGTTCATCGGCACGAATCCTGACACCACCCTGCCGACCGAACGCGGCATTACGCACGGCAACGGCGCGATCCTGGCCGCCCTGCAAACGGCAACCGGCGTCGCCCCGACGCTCATCGGCAAGCCAGAGCCGATCATGTATCAGCAGGCGATGGCCCGCCTCGGCGGCACGACCGGCGACACCTGGGCGCTGGGCGACCGCCTCGAAACCGACATCCTCGGCGCGATCCGCGCGGGCATTCGGAGCATTCTGGTGATGAGCGGCATCGCCACGCCGGAGCAACTCGCGGCTTCGGATTATCAACCGGATATTGTGTTGCCGGGAATTTTGGAGTTGACAGCCGAATTGAATCGCGCCTGAAGGGTGCTCCCGCGATTTTCAATCTGCAATCTGCAATCCAATGGCCGGCACCGACATCTTCTTCCGCGACGTAGAAATGGTCATCGCCTCCTTCACCGAGGCCGACGTGCCGCGCATCCAGCAAATGCTCTCCGAACTGGATCAGATCGCGACCGACCTGCCGAAGACAGCGGCGCGCTGTCACTCGTACCGCGCCCGGCTGTTCAGCAAACTCGGTCAGCACGGCGACGCGCTGGCGGCGATTAATCGGGCAATTAATCTCGCGCCCAAAGACCACTCCCTGCTGATCTCGCGCGGACGCATCAACGCCAACGGAGGTCGGCACGCGCAGGCCATCGCCGACTTCGACCGCGCCCTCGCCGCCGAACCCGACTCGGCCCAGGCGCTGGTCCATCGCGGCAATACCTACAAAAGCATGGGCGACGTGGCGCGCGCCCGGGCCGACTACCTCGCCGCGCTCAACCTCGAACCCGGCTCACAGCCGATCAAGGAGAAGTTGAAGGAATTGGGAGATGCATAGCGGGTTCAAATGATTTCAGTTTTCGACCTCACCCGCGCCGCCTTCGCCGCGCGCCTCTCCGAGTGGGGCGAGCCTCCATTCCGCACCGAACAAATCTGGAACTGGCTTTACGTCCGTCTCGCCGACTCGCCTGCGGCGATGAAGAATCTCCCGAAACCCCTTCGCGAAAAACTCGCCGCCGAATTCTCATTCAACTCACTCACCCCTATCGTCGACCTACGCTCGAATGACGGCGGGACGCACAAGATTCTCTTCCGCCTGCCCGATGGCCGGCAAATTGAGAGCGTGCTGATGCGCTATGATAAACGGCGGACGGCGTGCATCTCGACTCAGGCGGGTTGTGCGATGGGCTGTGTCTTCTGCGCCACCGGGCAGATGGGCTTCGACCGGCATCTGACCGCGGGGGAGATCGTCGAGCAGGTTTTGTGGTTCGAGAGGGCCCTCGCCCCTCACCCCTCTCCCAAAAGGAGAGGGGCCGGGGGTGAGGGTTTAACCAACGTCGTCCTCATGGGCATGGGCGAGCCTTTCCACAACTACGAGGCGACGATGGAGGCCATTGGCCGCCTGTCTGACCCGCAGGGCTTCAACTTCGGCGAACGACGATTCACAGTGTCAACCGTCGGCCTCGTGCCGATGATCGAACGCTTCGCTGCCGAGCATCGTCAGATCAACCTCGCCGTGTCGCTCCATGCGGCGACCGACGATCTGCGCACCGAACTCCTTCCGGTCAACAAACGCTATCCTCTTTCCGTCCTTATGCTGGCTTGCCACAAATACGTCGAGACCACCCGCCGCAGACTCTCCTTCGAATGGGCGCTGATCCAGAACGTCAACGACACGCCGAAGCAGGCCCACGCCCTCGCCAAGTTGATCGCTCCCCTCCGCCCGCTGACGCACGTCAACGTCATCCCGCTCAACCCGACGCAGGACTATGCCGGGGCCACCTCCACCCGCGAACGCGCCGCCGCGTTCAAGCTCAGCCTCGAAGAGGCAGGCATCCCTTGCACCATCCGTGTGCGGCGAGGGATTGACATTGCGGCGGGATGCGGGCAACTCAGGAATCGTCCGGCCCTCGAATCCCCTCGATTGTCTTAACGATTCCGTAACGATCATCACTACACACAACTCAAAAGAATAGACAAGATGCTCCCTGTAGGACAGGCCCGGTCGAGACAGCGGGCTGCCCGGACTCGGCTATCGTTCTGTCGCGTCCTGCGCAAGAGGAGCAACTTATGAGTCTGAGTCAACTTGCCAAATCCATCGCCGAATCGCCGACTCTCAAACTCAATGAGGAGGCCAATTCATTAAGGGAGAGAGGGCAAGCGGTCATTCACCTCGGCGGCGGCGAGCCGAAGAACAAAGCCCCGCTGAACGCCATCCTGGCTTCGGCGGCGCGGCTGTCGAGCGGCGACATCAAATACTCGCCGTCGGATGGCATCCCGTCGCTGAAAAAGGCGATCGTCCGGTACACCGAAGAGAACTACGACAAGATCGCGAAGCCGGAGAACGTGATCGTCTCCTCCGGCGCGAAGCAGGCTGTCTTCAATCTGCTCTACGCCCTGCTCAACCCACAGGACGAAGTGATCGTCCTCGCGCCGTACTGGGTGAGTTATCCGGAGATGATCAAGATGTGCTATGGCGTTCCGGTCGTCGTCACGCCGGAGGATGGCGGTTTCGCGCCGAGGCTGAGTGAGATCGAGGAAGCCGTCAGTTCGTCCACCAAAGCGATCCTCGTCAACAGCCCGAACAACCCGTCGGGTGTCGTCTATCCCGAGTCCTTCGTCGCCGGAGTCGTAGACTTCTGCGAACGGAAGGGCATCTACCTGATCATGGACGACATCTACCACAAGTTGATCTTCGACGGCCAGCAGCTGGTTTCGTGCTACAAGTTCACCGAGAAGGACATCGAGTCCACGAAGGTCATCGTCGTCAACGGCATCTCCAAGCTGTACGGGATGACCGGCTTCCGCATCGGCTGGGCGGTGGCCCCCGCGCCGATCGTCGAAGTGATGACGAACGTCCAGGCGCAGACGACCTCGTGCGCCTCGGTTATCTTGCAAGCCGCCGCCGAGGGCGCGCTGAACGGCCTGCAAGGCCTGGTCGAAGGTTTGCGGCTCACGATGGAGAATAACCGGGACGTGATGATACAGGAACTCGAGTCGTTCACCGGCGTCAAGGTCGTCAAGCCGGGCGGATCGTTCTATTGCTTCCCCGACTTCCGCGCCTACGGCAAAGGCTCGGTCGAGTTGTCCAATTTCCTGCTGAAGAAAGCGCTCGTCGTCACCGTGCCGGGGAAGGAGTTCGGCATGGAGGGCCATCTGCGGCTGAGTTTCACCGGGACGATCAAAGACATCACCGAAGGCGTCGCCCGGATGAAGTGGGCGCTCGATCCCAACTAGCCAAACGAAATCTACGTCGGCGACCGGAAGTTAGTGAGGGATTGGATGTAGAAAAGGAAACGAAGAACACGAAGGAAAACCTGGTGAACTTTGTGTCTTAGTGCCTTTGTGGTTAGGGGTTCTCAGACGCACCCTTGAAGGCCGTGACGAAGAGAGATTGCACCATGAATAATCTGCTGAATATCCGAACGCCCGCTGAAACCGAAGCCGCTGCACTGAAGAGCGACTACGGCCTCGAATCGCTCGGCCTGACCAATCTCCGCAAGGTGTACTGGAACCTGCCCGCCGAGGCGCTGGTCGAGGAGATCGTCTTCCGGGGCGAGGCGCGCATCTCGCGCCTCGGGCCGATCGTCGCCAGCACCGGCAGGAACACCTCCCGCGCCGCCACCGACAAGTTCATCGTCAAAGAAGCGACGACCGAGGAGCACGTGTGGTGGGGACAGTACAACCGGCCCTTCAACCCAGATAAGTTCGACGACCTGTGGGGCCGCTTGCAGGGCTTCCTCCAGGGCCGCGACCTGTTCGTGCAGGATTGTTACGTCGGCGCCGACCCGGCGCACCGGATGCCCATCCGCATCATCGCCGAGAAAGCCTGGCACGCCTTCTTCGCCCGCAACATGTTCCTCCTGCCGAAGACGAACGAAGAATATCGGCGGCACGTGCCCGACTTTACCGTCGTCGCCGTCCCGTCGTTTCAGGGCTTGCCGGGGATTGACGGCACGGCGTCGAACACTTTCATCGCCCTCAACTTCGCCCAACGCCTGTGCGTCATCGGCAACACGGCCTACGCCGGCGAGGTCAAGAAATCCGTCTTCACCGTTCTTAACTACCTCCTGCCGCTCGAAGGCATCATGCCGATGCACTGCTCGGCCAACGTGGGCAAAGACGGCGACGTGGCGATTTTCTTCGGCCTCTCCGGCACGGGCAAGACCACGCTCTCCGCCGACCCACAACGGCGGCTGATCGGCGACGACGAGCACGGCTGGAGCGACGACGGCGTGTTCAACTTCGAGGGCGGGTGCTACGCCAAAGTCATCCACCTCTCCCCGACCGCCGAGCCGCAAATCTACGCCTGCACGCGCATGTTCGGCACGATCCTCGAAAACGTCGTCTTCGACCCGGTCACGCGGCTGATCGATCTCGACGACGAGACGTTCACCGAGAACACCCGCGCCTCGTACCCGCTCGAATACATTGATAACGCCGTGCCGGAAAAGATGGCCGGGCATCCGAAGAACATCGTCCTGCTCACCTGCGACGCTTCAGGCGTCATGCCGCCGATTGCCCGCCTCACGCCCGATCAGGCCCTCTACCAGTTCATCTCCGGCTACACTTCGAAAATCGCCGGCACTGAAGTCGGCGTGGGCAAAGAGCCGCAGATCACCTTCAGCACGTGCTTTGGCGCGCCGTTCATGGTGCATCACCCCTCATTCTACGCCGACCTGCTCAAGCGCAAGATCGCCCGCTACGGCGTGAACTGCTGGCTGGTCAACACCGGCTGGAGCGGCGGCCCGTATGGCATTGGCAAGCGCATCAGCATCGGCTACACCCGCGCGCTCCTCAACGCCGTCCTCAGCGGCAAACTGGACGCCGTCGAATACACCGCCGATCCCATCTTCGGCTTCCAAGTTCCCCAGACTTGCGACGGCGTCCCGGCGGACGTGTTGAACCCGGCATCGTCGTGGCCGAGTCAAGAAGCCTACATGGACAAGTATCGGCAGTTGGCGTTTCGGTTCGTGGACAACTTCAAGAAGTTCGAGAGCGAGACGTCGGAGGAGGTGAAGGCGGCGGGGCCGAGGGTGTGAGGGGCCAAAGCCCAAACTACAAAATCCAAACTCCAAACATCGTAGGGAGACCGCGGAGCGAGAGACTCGGCGGCTTCTTTTGTTTGTGGCGGCGAATACGAAGCGGAAAAGCGGATGCGACTTGAATTCGCCCTCTCTCGAATCTGGTGGTATGATTGGCGCGGGAGGTCGAAATGAACAATGCGGTCATCACTACGGTGGTTGAGCAGTTGACGACGCTCCCCGACGACCTGCAACGGCAGGTGTTGGAATTCGTGCAGACTCTGAGGGCTTCTGTCCGGCGCGGGGTATCGGGCAAGCAATTGCTGCGCTTCGCGGGCTTTATCCCGCTCGATGACTTGCGACTGATGCGCCAGGCGATTGAGACGGGGTGCGGACAGGTTGACCTGAATGAGCGGTAGATACTTGCTGGACATGCGTTGCAGCACGATCTGGTACTCATCAGCCGCGACGCTCACTTGAACGAAGTTGAAAGGCTCAAACTCGAAGCGCGGTAGAGAGGCCGCAGGGTTGATACCTGCGGCTTTTTCGTTTCCGTTTGACACGAACAAAAACGCTGACCGGACTGCTCAAACAGGCGCAATGTTCAGCGGAGGGGAGAACGACGGATGCGCGGAATTGGAATCGCTGACTGCGAAGCGACTTCCGCCGGATGAGAAGCAGAAAAGCAGAGGGTGAGTCTCGGAGATAGAGGCGAGGGTAGGTTGAGGCCTGTAATCCCTCTGGAAGCATCTTGCCGGCGGGGACGATATTACCGGTCAACGGCTCTCGCAATCGCCACCAGCCGGCAGGGTCATCGGATGCAGGAAAATGCTGGTGGGCGGAATAGGGCGAGAGACAGAACTCGACTTCGCGCCGAAAAGCGCGTCAGCGGAAAAGTGAGGTAGAATCAATCAACCCACCTGATCGTCTGGGAGAGGAGGCCAGCATGATTGTCACCGAGAAAATCCAGCAGTACGTTCAAAGATTGCCCACTTCCTTTCAGACAGAGGTACTTGTCTTTGTCGAGTACCTTCTAGCGAAGGCGGAAAGTGACACGCTTCGTCGAGAACAGAGGGACTGGTCAGGCTTGTCTCTGGCTCTTGCCATGCACGGGATGGAAGATGAAGCGACGCCGACGTACACCACGTCTGATTTGAAGGTTGTGTTCGCATGAAGCAGGCAGGGCAAATTGTCCTATTTCGATTTCCCCAGACCGATTTGGCAGAGGGGAAACTGCGGCCTGCTCTTCTGCTTGGCAAGCTGCCGGGAGAATAGGACGATTGGCTTGTTTGCATGATCTCCTCGCAAACGAGCCGCCTGATCGCGGGGTTTGACGAACTCGCCCATGAAGATGATCCGGACTTTGGCGAGAGCGGTCTGAAAGTGGCCAGCGTTATTCGGATTGGCCGACTGGCGGTAGTTCAGGGAGAGATTCTGCTCGGGGCAATAGGCCAAATTGCGCCTGAGAGACTTCAGCTGATCAAGAGCCGGTTGGCAGAGTGGCTGGTGAGGTCGTAACGCTGAATCCTTCGCTCTCGCCCCCCTCTACGTCGTGCTGACAGACGGCCGCCGGGCTACCGAGCTGCCT
>JACQED010000426.1 GCA_016200785.1 Chloroflexota bacterium | reverse complement strand
GCGATGTCCGGCCTCGGCTACAAACAGATCGGAGAGTATTTGCAGGGCGAGTGCGATTTGCCGGAGGCGATCCGGCGGATCAAATCAGAGACGCGGCAGTTCGTGAGGCGGCAGGGGGCGTGGTTCCGCGAGAGTGATCCCGGGATACGATGGTTTGATGTGAGGAGGGCGGGAGTGAAGGAGATGGTCGGCGTCATTGAGGCGTGGCGAGGGGAGCAGTGGCGGCGATGATTGCCCGTGCGCGGGCTGTGTGCTATATTTAGGGTGCGAACGAGGCCGTGAATTATGACCCTCCAATTTGATCTTCAAAGGACTGAAACCCTTGTAACCGGCGAGGAGTTGCTGGGGATGGGCAACATTGGCCCCTGCGAACTGGTCGAAGGGAGAATCGTGCAGATGAGCCCGACCGGATTTGAACATGGCGGCTACGAAGTCAACTTCGCCGAGTTACTCAAAGGCTTTGTCAAACAGCGCAAATTGGGCAAGGTAGTATCGGGCGAGGTCGGCGTTTACACGCGCCGCAAACCGGACACCGTTCGCGGGGTGGACGTGGCCTTCATCTCTCACGAACGGCTGGCACAGCGAAAGAAGAAACGCGGCTACCTCGACGTCGCCCCCGAACTGATCGTAGAAGTGCTCTCCCCCGACGATCCGTGGAGCGAAGTCACGCAAAAACTGCGGGAATATTTCTCTATCGGCGTCAAACTTGTCTGGGTGGCAGATCCGGCGAGCCGGACGGTATACGGCTATCGGTCAGTCACCGATGTGCGCGAATTCGCCGAGGCCGACACGCTCACCGGCGACGAGGTGCTGCCGGGCTTCAGCGTGCCGGTGGCGAGCCTCTTTGAAGAGTAGCTGCCTCAGTTCTCCCCTAACCCCAACAGCGTCTCCAGTCTATCCATCGCCGAGGCCAGCACGGCGAAAGAGATCACATCGCCGGAGCGGAATTCGGCGCCGAGGCTGGGGATTATCGCCCGTCCGTCACGCGTGATCGCGACGACGATGATCTCACCCGGCACGCTGACGTGGTTCACCAGCCGGCCCCACAGCTGGGGAGAAGCATCCATCGAGACCAGCGATACCTCGCCGTTGCCGAAAGTCATCGTCGTGTCGAGGTCGGCGTGGGTGAGCAGTTCGCGGATGCGGCCGGCCGCCCACGCGGTCGAAGAGAAAGTCACCAATCCCAATCTGCGATAGATGTCCGCCCGCCGCGGATCGAAGAGGCGAGCCACGACGCGCGGCACGTGGAAAATATTGCGCGCGATTCTGGCGGCCACGATGTTCGCGTTATCGGATGAACTCGTGGCGACAAATGCGTCGGCCTGCTCGATGCCGGCCTCGAGCAATACTTTCTTGTCAAAGCCTACGCCGGTGATGGTGCGGCCTGCGAAATCGAGGCCGAGTCGGGTCAGCGCGCTGGCATCGTAATCAATCACGGCAACGTCGTGGCCCTCGCTCGCCAACAGCCGGCTGACCGCCTCGCCAACCCGGCCACAGCCCATGACAATTATCTTCATGTCACAACTCCTTAGCCGCCGATACCAGACGGCTATTTGGAGAGCTATCAAGTCTTTCTCTTTCCACCCGCCGCGCGAAGCTCTTGCGAATCCGGTCGAGGCCGTACAGGATCGGCACGTACAAGCCAAGCCCGACCCAGTAGAGCGGCGGCAGAGGCCGGTGCTCGAAGACAACCGCCAGCGGCGGAAAATATATCTGCGCCCCCAACAGGATGAGCGCGACTGCGACGCCGATGAGAAGGAAACGATTGCTGAAGAACCCGAGGTGGTGAACCTTTTCCTTCTCGGTGCGGCAGGTGAAGGCGTTTCCTATCTGCGCGATGACCACACCGGCGTAGAAGACGGTTGTGGCCAAAATGTACACCCGGCCCTCAGGTCTAGCCAGGCGCTCGGCGAAGGACAGCCAATCCGTTCGCGGTAAATTCGCAGGATCGCCGTATCCCGAAAGATAGTACACCAAAAAGAACCCGGCGTAACACAGCGCCGTCTCGATAACACCCAGCCACAGGAAAGCGCGGGCCAGCAATCCGCCGTCCAGTAACGGCTGGCCCCGGCGGCGCGGCGGGCGGCGCATCACGTTCGGCTCGGGCTTCTCCGCGCCGAGCGCCAGCGCCGGCAGGAGGTCGGTGCCGAGGTCGATCAAAAGAATCTGAGCCACGTTCAGCGCGAGCGGGATGTTGAACAGCGCCGTCAGAACGAACGGCACGATCTCCGGCACGTTGCTGGCGAAGATGTAAGTGATGAACTTGCGCAGGTTGTCGTAGACGGCGCGGCCCTCTTCTATCGCGCTGACGATCGCCGAGAAGTTGTCTTGCGTGAGGATCACGTCGGCGGCCTCTTTGGCGACGTCGGTGCCGGTCACGCCCATGGCGATGCCGATGTCGGCCTTACGCAGGGCGGGCGCGTCGTTCACGCCGTCGCCGATGACGGCGACTACCTCCTCGCGCGCTTGAAAGGCGGCGACCAGCCTCAGCTTGTGCTCCGGCGCCATGCGGGCGAAGATCACCTCGTCCGCCAACAACGATTGCGCGTCCGCGTCGCTCATCTCGTCCAGCTCGGCGCCGGTGAGGATGCGCGGCGCTCGGCCTCGTCCGTTGAACATCCCCACGCGCCGGGCAAGCGACTCGGCGGTGAGGCCGTAGTCGCCGGTGATCATCACTATGCGGATGCCGGCCTCACGGATCTTCTTCACGGCTTCGGCGACTTCCGGGCGCGGCGGATCCATCATCGCCGCCAGGCCGAGGAATGTGAGTCCCCGCTCGACCGTCTCGGGTGCGTAGACTCCCTCGCGGGCCGGCAGTTCGCGGCGGGCGAGCGCGAGCACGCGCAGGGCGTTGCGCGCGTAATCGTCGTTCGCGGCCATGATCTCCGCCCGAATCCTTTCATCCAATGGCCGCTCTTCGCCGCGCATGAGAATGTGGGTGCAGAGTTGCAAAACCTCTTTCGGCGCTCCCTTGACGAAGGCGATCTCTTTTGGGATTACGCCTTTGGGACTTGGGAGTTTATGAATCGTGCTCATCCGCTTGCGGCGCGCGTCGAAGGGGAGTTCGTGAACGCGCGGGAAGGTCGCGGCCAGGGTATGCTCGTTCACGCCGCCTTTCAGCGCCAGCGCGCGCAGAGCGGCCTCGGTCTGATCGCCGAGACAAGTCCACTGCGGGCGTTCGGGTGAGGGCGGGTTGAGACGGGCATTGTTGCACAGCAGGGCCGCTCCGAGCAGGATGTCGAGATCGAGTCTAACCGGCGTGCCCAGTGGCGCGGGAGAAAACTCTCCCTTCGGCTCATAGCCGGCGCCCGACACCTTCAAGCGCTGGCCTCCCACCCACACCTCGCGCACCGTCATCTGGTTCTGAGTGAGTGTGCCGCTCTTGTCGGTGCAGATGATCGACGTCGCGCCGAGGGTTTCGAGGACGGCGAGTTTCTTCACCAGCACGCCGCGCCGCGCGAGGCGCTGGACGGCCATCGCCAGCGACAGAGTGAGCGTGGGCACCAGCCCCTCTGGCACGGCGGCGACGATGATGCCGAGTGCGAGGATGAAGGCCTGAAAGTCAGGAATGGCGGCGTCGAGGAGCCCCTGGACGAACACGATTGCGCCGACGCCGAAGGCGAACAGCGAGATGATGCGCGTGATGCGCGCCATGCCCCGCTGAAGCAGGCTCGGCTCCTCTTTGACTGCCTGCGTCAGATTGGCGATGCGCCCGAACTGGGTCAGCATGCCCGTGGCATAAGCCGCCGCGCGCCCCGTTCCTGAAACGATCGACGTCCCGGCGAAGATTAGATTCGGGCGCTCGACCTCGGTCAGGCCCTCGCGGAGCGAGGCGTCCGCCGACTTGCGCGCGGGTACAGCCTCGCCGGTGAGCGTTGCGTTGTTCACCCGCAGGCCATACTCCTCGACGATGCGCGCATCGGCGGGCACGTTGTCGCCTTCCGCCAGAGCCAGCACGTCGCCGGGCACGACCTGGCTGGCCGGGATCTGAATCTCCTGCCCGGCGCGGATCACGCGCGCGTAGGCCGGCAGTAGTTTCTTGAGTGAGGCCACCGCTTGCTCGGCGCGATATTCCTGCCAGAATGAAAATGCGGCATTGATGAGGACGACCAGCCAGATCACCACGCCCAGCACCGGCTTGCCGATCACGATCGCGAGCAGGCCCGCGCAAAGGAGCAGCAATCCCATGAGGTGAGTCAGGTGTCCGATGGATTTCCGCCAAAGTGGAGCGGCCGCCGGTTCGCGCAGGACGTTCGGGCCGTACAGCGATAAGCGGGCCTGCGACTCCTCAGGGGTGAGGCCGTCGGGCGAGGTGTCCAACGCCTGAAAGACTTCCGCCGCGCGAAGGGCGTAAAAGGGAGCAGAGGGCATGGGCGAATGGGCGAGTGGCGAGTGACCGGTGACGCGAGAAGATCGTCACGCGCCACGCGTTGCTCGTCACCCGCTGCCGGAATCGGGCGCGGCGGTTTCTCTGGGTTGCCCTCCCGCCTTCGGCTCAGCCCTGGGCTGGTTTTGCAGATACTGAGCAATCAGGGAGTGATCCGCCGGGTGATCTTCGCGGTGGATCGAATCGTCATAGTCGCCGGCGGATGCCGGCGCAAGCTCAAGGCTCATCGGCCGACGAACCCCGAAGAGCTCGAAGAAACGCGCCACCCCGACGAGAATCTGATGACGGTACTCCTGCATTCGGAGCGACTGCCATTCGACGATGCGCGCCATGGCGCCCTGCACGCGAGCCTTGTCGCGGACAATGC
>JACQED010000425.1 GCA_016200785.1 Chloroflexota bacterium | reverse complement strand
TGTTGCCCTCGGAGTCGGTGATCTTCAAGATCGCTACGGGTGTCATCTTCACGCCGTCGTTCGCAAAGACGGCGAACGCGCCGGTGTGTTCGAGGAGAGTCACTTCGCCGCCGCCGATGGTGAGCGCAAAGCCGTAGTCGGAACGACTCAACGTCGTGATGCCGAGCCGTTCGGCGAAGGCGATCAATCCATCTTTCTGCGGCGTGGTGGGATCGTCGTAAATGCCGACGAACTGTAAGGCTTTGACCGCCGGAATGTTGAACGAATTAGCAAGCGCGCCGCGCACGAGGACGGGGCCGTGGAAGCGGCCATCGTAGTTGACCGGCTTGTACGGCGGATTCGCGCCGTCGGGAAAATCGGTCGGCACGTCCCAGATCAATGTCGCGGGCGTCCAGCCTTTCTCGAACGCGGCCACGTAGGTCAGGGGCTTAATCGAACTCCCCGGCTGGCGCGGGCTGACAGCCATGTTGATCTGACCGGCGATGTCCTGGTTGTCAAAATCGGGCGAGCCGACCATCGCGAGAATCTCGCCAGTCGAGGGCCGGATGGCGACGAGCGCGCCGTTCTTGGCGTTTTGCTCGGCCAACGCAGCAACCTGATCGGTCACTGCTCTTTGGGCAAGGTCTTGCAACTGCGGGTCGATCGAAGTGTAAACGTTGAAGCCGGAGCGATAGACTTCCTGTGCGCCGTAGATGTCTTCGAGCAGACTGCGGATGTAGTTGACGAAGTGAGGATAGATCAGGCCGGTGGAGTCGGGCACGAAGTCGCGGCCAGCCATCTCGGCCAGCGCGTTACCCGCCATCTCCGGCGTCACGCAGATCCGTTCGGTCGGGCGACTGTTGGTGTCGCCCGTGATGACGTAAATGCCTGCCTCCGGTTGGGAACAATCGCCGCTGGCCTCGATCATCAGCGCCAGCACCGCATTCATACGATCCAAAACGACCTGCTTATTGGTGTACGGATCGTAGACGGACGGCGCTTGCGGCAGGCCGGCGAGCAGCGCGGCTTCGCCCAACGTGAGATCGTCCGCCGGCTTCTTGAAATACGTCTCGGAGGCCGCTTCGATCCCGTAAGCCAAATTGCCGTAGTAGATTTCGTTGAGATACAGTTCGAGGATTTCGTCTTTCTCGTACAGGCGATTGATCTCGGCGGCGAAGACGACCTCGCGGATTTTGCGGTCGTAGGTGCGCTGGGCGCGTTCCTCCGGCGAGAGCAACAGCGCGCGCACAAGTTGCTGGGTGATGGTGGACGCGCCCGAAACCGTCTCGCCTTCCTGCGTGTTTTGCAGTAGCGCGCGGACAATGGCTTTCGGATCGAAGCCGGGGTCGGTGTAGAAGTTGCGATCCTCGGTAGCGATGGTTGCCGCGATGAGATACGGCGAGATCTTGGCGACCGGCACGACGGTGCGCCGCCCGGCATGCGGGTCGAGCAATTCGTACAACACGCGGCCACTGCGGTCATAGATGCGCGTCGTTTGAAATTGCGCGGCGGCCTGATTGAACAGATCGGCGGCGGTGGGCGGGAGCGTGCGCGCAATCGCTATGTAGCGGTAACCCACGTAGCCGCCGACAAAAATGATCCCGCCCGCGATAATGAACGCGGCGAGGATGGCGAGCCATTGGAGGATTCTCCACGCTTTCCCGTGCCATGTGATGCGTGACGGACGACGGGTAACGGGTGGCCGGGCCGCGTTCGCCTCCTGATCCCTGATTGCCGGCCGCCGATCAGAGTGGCGCGGCGGGGCGGGAGACCGGTCGGGCAAAGGCAATCCATGTTCGTCAATGTCAACCTGACGTACTCTGGCCGGCGATGTGGCGGGGACGTGAATCTGAGTTGGAGGTTCGGGCCGGGTCTTCTCGGATTGAGGCGAGGGTTTGGTCGGCGTGGTGGATGAGGGGCTCTTCCTGGGCGCGGCCTCGTCACGTCCCGAAGGCGTTGCCTCATCACTCGACGGCGGGGCCAACTCCGGTTGGTCGCGCCTCGAGGGCGCTCGCACGCCGCCCGAAGTTGAAGCCGGTTGAGTCTTGTCCGATTCCATGATACGCCGGAAGCGTTCGACGGCGTCGTCTATCGAGTCCTCGGGCGGCTTGGGTTCGATGTCGGGCACGGGGCGTCCTTGGCCGAATTATAACAGACGCCCCGGCCAGCACGAGGAAATCGTGGCAACGGCGGGGAACAAAACGATTCAGGACGCTATCTTGCTCTCGTCGAAGCCGCGCGAGAGATACACCGAAACTCGGACGGCGTGAAGCGATTCACCGGCGTGCTGTATCCCGAGACGCTTGCACCGGTGGAGTTCACAGAATTCAGCCTCGTCGCTTGGACATGGGGCGGTGCTTCCACCGCAGCAGCCCATCCGCGCCCGTAGGCTCCACCTCGCCGCTCTCTGCCAGCAAATCAAGGTGGCCCTGAATCTCCGAGAGCGCCAGAAAGAAATCCATGCCGGTCGAAAGTCGCGGAAAGAGCGGACGCGTCAATTCCCAGAGCGTCAACCTCTCGCCGTCGAGCGTAGCAAGAATCTTTTCGGCGCGGCGGCGGTGGAAGGCAATCCGTTTGCGAACCAGCCCGGGCACGTCGTGAATGGCCTCGCCGTGCCCGGGCAGGGCTATCGCCGGATCGAGCCCGGCCATTCGACGCATCTCGCGCAAATACTCGACGAGCCGCTTCGGGCGCGGCCCTTGTCCGACCGGCGGCTCCATCACCGGGTTAGACGATATATCGCGCAGGAGATGATCGTTCGAGAGCAGAGTCCGCGACAGCGGCTCCCACAGGCAGATTAGCCCGCCCGCGTGCCCCGGCGTGTGATGAACGCGCCACTCGCGATCGGCAAACGCAAGCGTATCCCCTTCGTCGATCGTATTTGCGCCGGTGAGCGGATCAAGCCACTGCGCCACGCCTTCACTGGCCCGCGCCATCATCTCCACGATTTGTTCCGGCACGCCGCCTTCGTCCCAGATTTGATTGTAGAACGGCGCGTTGCGTATGCGCGCGCCAACATAGTCTTCCAGCCAGGGGAGATTGTAAGGGTGCGTCAACACCTCCGCGCCACTGCGGGCGACGATCTCCGCCGCAAGGCCGATGTGATCCACGTGATGATGCGTGAGAACGATGCGCCGGATGTCCTCGACGCGATGGCCGTGCGCGGCCAATCCGTCTTCAAGCGCCGCGCGCGCCGGTTCGTCTTTCGGCCCGGCGTCAATCAACGTGAGCGGGTCGCCCTCGGCGAGATATACGTTGACCGCACCGACGGGGAAGGGTGTAGGGAGGGAAAGGAGGTGAAGGTGTGAGGGAGGTGAGGGCATGAGTATGATTGTACCACTGCTTTTTGTCCGACTATTGCGCAGATCGCATTTGCGCTATAATTGCGCGCAAGCCCATGCCAGAGCTTGCTCGCTTTTACGGCATAATCATTCGGATGTTCGCGGAGCCTGACGCGCCGCATCACACGCCGCACTTCCACGCCTACTACCAAGATGACATGGCTGTCTACAGTCTTGATCCAATAGAATTGATTGCAGGGTCACTCCCCCAACGCCAGCGGCGTTTGGTAGAAGCATGGGCTGAGTTGCACAAAGACGAATTGCTAGCCGATTGGAAACGCTTGCAGGCGGGCCAAAAGCCAGAGCCAATTCCGCCACTGGAATAGAAGGTGTTTTATGCAACACCCTATCTACCGTGTCCGTTCGTTTGAGATCGTTGCGCCTTATACGTTGCGAATGCAATTCGACGACGACACTTGGCAAACCGTCAATTTCGAGCCGATCCTCGCGGGTGAGTTGTACGGGCCGCTGCGTGATTTGTCGCTGTTCAATCAAGTTCGCCTTGATGCCGAAGTTCACACACTCATCTGGCCAAATGATGCAGATTTCGACCCCGCGACGCTGCACGACTGGCCCGAGCACGTCCAGGCATTGATCGCTCGGGCGCGCCAGTGGGCCCTGACGCCCGCCTGAACGCAAGATGGCGCCACGACTTACGGAAGAAGAACAAGGCCGGACGATTCGCTCCGGCCTTTGCATTCCTCCAACATTGGCAGGACAAATGAGCGAAGAAACCAAGCCCACGATCCAACAACACCGCCGACTGGCCATTGACTTGTTCAACCACGTCTGGACGCTCCTCGACAAGCCGGACAGAACTCGCGAGGAGAACGACGACATGATTCACGCCGCACACGCTTCGCGCCATCATTGGAGCATCGTCGGAGCGGCGGTGAATCTCGCGCGCGGCGAGTGGCAAGTCTCGCGGGTGTATTCGGTTTTGAAGATGCCCGAGCCTGCGCTCTATCACGCTCGACGATGCCTGGACATCTGCCTTGAGAGCCACATCGGGGATTTCGACCTCGCTTTTGGTTACGAGGCGCTGGCGCGAGCGTCGGCCATCGCAGGCAAAACAAGTGACGTCGAGAAGTATATTGCGCTGGCAAAGCAGGCTGGAGAGAATATCACGGAGCAGGACGATAAAGAACTGCTCTTTAGCGACCTCAAGTCAATACCGGGATAAGCCAGGCTCCAGGAACAAAGAACCCCGTTTTCTTTCGGAAAACGGGGTTCCTGATCTCAATCCTTCGGCTTCCCCCGCATCAGCGCCGTCCACTTTCCCTTCTGCACCGTCTCGCCCTTCTGATTCTTCACATCCAGCGCAATGTTGATGACTCCGCCGCCGAGCCGCGGGATGGCTTTGGTCTCCAAGATTTCCAATTCGACGTGGATCGTGTCTCCGATGAAAATCGGACTGCTGAATTTCCAGTCGTTGATTTCACGGAAGGCCAGCACCGTCTGTTCCATGAAGCCGGTCTGCACCGCGAGGCCGGAGGCAATCGAAAGACCTAAAATGCCGTGGGCCACTCGCGCGCCGAAAGGCGTATTCCTGGAATACTCGGCGTCTGTGTGAATTTGATTGAAGTCGCCGGAGAGGCCGGCAAAGCGCACGATGTCGGCTTCGGTAACCGTGCGCGCGGCGGTGGTGATCTTGTCGCCGACGGCGAACTCTTCAAAGTAGCGGCCACGGGGGCGGGGTTGAGGCATAATTGGCTCCGGGGAGGTGATTGTAGATTGGCAATTGGGATTTTACCATGCTTTTTCTTTCGGCCACTGCGTGCTAGACTCTGCTGCGATGCCACGGCGCAAAGGCTCTGCCCCCCTCCCTGGCCGGCTCGAGTGGCCGACCAAACGCGAACCGCATCCGCTTGAGGCACGACTCGTCTCCACCGATGTCGTGATTCCGCGAGAGCACACCGGCGCACAGCCGCTGCGCGGCAACACACTGATTCTGGGCGACAACCTCGCGGCGATGTCGGCGCTGTTGCCCCAATACGAAGGTCGAATCGATTTGATCTACGCCGATCCGCCGTTCCTTTCGGGCAAGGCGTATCCGGTGCGCATCGGGCGCGGGGAGGATTCGCGCAAGCCAGCCGAGTGGCTGTTGGACGAGGGTTACGCCGACCGTTGGCCCGACGGCGCGGCGTATCTCGACATGCTCTACCCGCGTCTCGCGCTGATGCGCCGCCTGCTGGCCGAGACCGGGACGCTGTATCTGCACCTCGACTGGCACGCCAGCGCGTACGCCCGCCTCCTGCTCGACGAGTTCTTCGGGCGCGAACGGCTGCTCAACGAAATCGCGTGGGTCTATCACGGCCCCTCGCCCGTCCGCAACGCCTTCAACCGAAAGCACGATACGATTCTCGTCTACACCAGGAGCGACCGGTTCACTTTCAACGCCGACGCTGTGCGAATGCCCTACAACGAGTCGACCGTCAAGACGTTCGCCAGTTCGCCGAAAGCGGGTTTCGGAAAAGTGCCCGACCTCGCGCGCGGCAAAGTGCCGGAAGACTGGTGGTACTTTCCCGTCGTCG
>JACQED010000442.1 GCA_016200785.1 Chloroflexota bacterium | reverse complement strand
CCGATACCTGCATCTATTGGCTCAAAGGGATGCAGGCCGTGCGGGAGCATCTGGAAGGTGTCGGACTCGGGGACGTAGCTGTTTCGGTGATCACCGTGGCTGAATTGTATTTCGGCGTGTATAACTCGGCAAAGGTCGCCGCGAATCTTGCCCGCGCCGACACCTTTGTGAGCCAGATCGCTGTGTTACCTCTCACTGACAGCATCTCGAAAACGTTTGGCAGGCTCAAAGCCGATCTTCGGAAACAAGGCCAGCCTGTCGCTGACTTTGACCTGCTAATTGCAAGCACCGCGTTAGTTGAGCAACGGACATTGGTGACGAATAACGTCCGCCATTACGCCAGAGTTCCCAGGCTTCCATTGGAGAATTGGACAATTGCTCCCGGAAGCCAAACGAAGTGACCCTCCCCGCCCTCCAGCCCCGCTACTACTGCGCTGACATCCTGACCTGGTACGCACAAACAAAAAGCCCGCCGTTTCTGGCGGGCCAATTTCCCAAGCATGTTTCCCAAAATGCTTCTCAGTTCGAGTGACCGTTTCCCCCGAATGCTTGGACGGGCATCGTCGCGTCGGCTGTCTCCACTTCGTCCTGCATCGTAACGCTTCCCCGGAGAACCGCCCCTTCCTCGGTCATGAACGCCGCCACAGTCAGATCGCCGTAAACGCGGCCTGTGCTGAGAATCTCGACTTTGTCGGCGGTGATATTGCCTTTGACTGACCCGGCGATGGATACTGCCTTGGCCCGAATAGTTTCGGCGACGACCCTGGCGCCCTCGCCGATGACGAGCGGGCCGTCAATCTCTATGGAGCCGTCAAAGCCCCCGTCGATCCGTACCCCGGCGTTGGCCGTCAGCGTGCCGCTGAAGTTGGCGTTTGCCCCTAAGACGGTCTCAATGCCGACCGGCGCTTTGACTGTTGTGGCAATGGCTTCTTCGCGGTGATGGCCGTGGCCACTTCCGTTACCATTGCCATTCCCGTTTTTGTGGCCGTTCTTGGGTGGCGCGGGCGGAGTTCTGCGAAACATAGTACCCTCCTACTGCCCCCCGGCAGGCCATAAGTGTAGCACGTGTGAGGTCGTTGTCAAGGCCGCAACGTAGCATTATGTAGTGCGATAGTTTAGTTATTGGTTATCGGCATTCAATAAATAGGTCGGTCAAGTGTAAGTGTAATTTCTTACAATCAGGGTTTCAGTGTCACTTCCACCGACGACAGGTGCAAGATACCACCATCGCGTGGGCTTGTGGCGTAGACGACAACTCTTCCCGGCCGTTCGTCGGGGACCGTGTAAGCCACATCGGCGTCGAAGATCCCCGGCTGGCCTGTTGCGGCGGAGATGGTCGCCGTGCCCGATCCCACGGTGTTGCCGTCGGCGTCGGTGACTTCGACGACCAGAGTTTGTTCGGGCGTAGGGCCGGAGATGCCAGAAACGTGCGCCATCCCCCCGCTGAGGGTCGCGTTGACGGCTGGCTCGCGGATGCCGAGCGTCTCCGGGTGCAGCTTGCCCGGCTGGATGGACGCAGTGCCGCTAGCGAGAAGCACCACTTCGACCGAAGCCAGGTGGACGGTGCCTCCGTCACGCGGGCTTTGGGCTGAGACGACGATCCGCCCGTGCTGGTTGGACGCAGTCGTAAATGGGACATCCACTGCAAACGGCCCGCGCTGGCCGGCGTCCGCGCCGATGGTCGCCGTCGCGCTCGCCAACTCGCTCCCGTCCTCGCCGATAATCTGCACGGCGAGCGTTTGCTCGAAAGTCGGGTCGGCGGTTCCGGCAACATGGACAGGGCTGACCACCTCCGATTGCGGACCAGGCTTGAGGATCAGGATCGCCTCTTCGGGTTGGCCTGCGCCCGGGCCGGGGGCCGTGGGGCCGGCGGGAGGCGCGGTCGGCACCGGCGGACTGACCGAGATCGGTGGCGGAGTCGGCGCGGGCGCGCCGCCGCCCGCCTGCTGTGTCTGGGCGATGGCGGTCTGGATGTCTTCCGACCGAGGCCCGGACTGCGGTGTGGCGAGCGCGCCGCTGATTGTGTTGCAGGCGAGCCCCCCCGTAAGACAAACGAGCAGAACAAGACGAATCGTTTTCATCGCTTCTCCCTCAGCAAGAGCGTTCTACACGGATACCGGCCGTAGCCCATCGCGCGCGCCGCACGGCTCACCCCAGCGCCGCCCACACTTCAAGTTTGGTTTTGACTCTGCGGATCACCTCGTCGGTGAATTCCGTGGTGGAGGCGTGGCCGCCGAGGTCGTGGGTGCGGAAGCCGTCGTAGACGGCCTCGAAGACGGACTCGTAGATCGCGCGGGAGGCGCGGTCGGCTTCAGGCGTGTGAAGGTAAGGGAGGAGGGCGGCTCCGGCCAAGATCATCGCCATCGGGTTAGCGACGTTTTTTCCCTGAAGCGAAGGGGCCGTCCCGTGCGGCGCTTCGGCCATAACGGCTTTGACCTGCGTGTTCGTTTCGTCAAAGCCGAGAACGATGGACTCGGCCCCGGCGATGGAGCCAAACATTTGCAAAACCAGGTCGGAGAGACAGTCGCCGTCGCGATTGAGCGCGGGGATCACCAGCCCCTCGCCGTCGTTGCGTAGCAACAGAGCGTAGGTGGCATCGATCAGCTGGGGGTCGTAGCGCACGGACGGGTGGCGCTTGTAGGCGGCGTCCATTTCCTCTTTGAACAAGCCTTCGTACACCGGGCTGACGGTGAACTTGGGGCCGCCGAAGACTTTGGCGCCTGTGCGTTCGGCGTATTGAAACGAGAACTCGGCGACGGCGCGGCAGGTGGAGCGCCTGATTTTTTCGGTGCGATAAGCGACCTCGTCGTCGTCATCGCTCTCGCGCCACTCCTTCGCGCCGTAGGCGTCGTCCACCGCCATACGCACCACGGCAATCGGCGCGTGGACGCCGCCCATCGGGCGGACGTGGGGGATGCGCCGCCCGGTGCGCAGGATCACTTTGCCGTCCATCACCTCGCGCAGGATGGCGTTGGGACTGCCCACGTCGCCCGGCGCGTCGGGCGTGATCGTCGCCGCCTTCAAGCCGAGGCCGGCGGCGCGCATCGCCTCGCCCGACTCGCGCACCACCTCGTTCTTCGTGGCGCGGCGGTTGGTCAGCGAGAGGTCGAATCGGCGGAATTGGATTGGGACGCGCGTTACTTCCGGCACAAGCACGCGCAGACTCTCTTCGAGAAGTTCCTGCCCGGTTTGGTCGCCTTCGAGGACGATAATCGTTTTGGGTTCCACGGTTCGGTGGCAGTTGGCAAGAATGACCGGAGGCAACTATCAGCCGCCGGTCGCGCTTTGGAGGAGGCTTGCCAGGTCTTCGATCTTGACCGGCTTGCGAAGAAAGTGCGCCGCTCCGGCCTGACGACAGCCCTCTTCGGCGTCGCGGTCAACCATCGCCGTCACGACGATGATCGGGAGCGCGGCGGACTTTGGATCCGCCCGAATGCGGCGTATGACCTGCAAGCCGTCCATATCCGGCATCATCAGGTCGAGGACTACTGCGTCGGGCACGCGGTTCTCGATTTGCCGCAGAGCCTCGGCGCCGCTTAAGGCTTCCATCGGCTCGAAGCCGAAGAGTTCGAGGGCCAGGGCGAGCATCCGCACAGTTTCGATTTCGTCGTCGACGATCAGGACGCGCCTCATAGATCACCTACGGGTTCTTCAGGGAGGCCCGTATCAAGTCGGCCAGCGCGCTGAGGCTGACCGGCTTGTAGAGAAAGTGCGTCGCCCCGGCCTCGCGGGAGCGATCTTCGGCGTCGAGCACCGCCATGGCCGTCGCAATGATAATGGGCACGCTCTTTGTTCCGGGGTTGGCGCGCAGGCGACGGGTGACTTCGAAGCCGTCCATTTCCGGCATCATCAAATCCAGCACGATCGCGTCGGGCACGCGGCCGTCAATTTGCTCCAGAGCCTCCGAGCCGCTGGTGGCCATCATCGATTCGTAGCCGAACAGCTTCAGGCCGCTGGAAAGCATCATGACAGTATCGGCTTCGTCGTCGACGATTAGAACAGTGGGCACAAATCACCTAAGGCAACTGCCCTGCGGCGCTGGCGGCCGCGCGCGCGGCGTGGGCATTATGTTGGAAAGAGTTGGCGATCTCGACGAAGAGGGGCAGGTAGGCATCGTGCAAGCCGGTCACGGCCACGAAACTCTCGACAAAGATGACCCCTTCGTGTTCTTCTGCGAACGTATCGGCCGCGCGGTGAATCTCGTCGTCGCCGGTGAACGCGGCCAACTGCAACAGGCTTCCGTCGGCCTGTTCGATTTGCTTGCCCGACGTGAAATCGGGCAAAGACCCATATCGCGCGGCGGCCCAATTCTGCAGGGACGCCTTCAGATCGACTTTACCCGCCGGCACATCGAAACGGATGAGAATTTCAGCCTGGTCATCCGGCCCCGTGAAAAGCGCCTCGCGGTCCGACTCGTCGATTTGCCAACCCTCCGGATAACGGACGGCGAAAGCGCCCGTGGGGTGTTCGTAGTCCGTCGGCGCCAGCCGTGCGCTCACCGTCGCTTCGACCTCGGCTCCGCCTTCCTGCGTCGCAAAGACGAACGCGCCCAGCCGCAAGGTCGGCGTCGCTCGATTTGTCGTGAAGGGCGTCGAGCCGGAGAGGGCGAGAAATACCAGCCCACAGGCGGCCAGCGCGATCGTCGCGGCGGCGAGCAATCGCCGTCGCGCGCCGGGTGACAAGACCGGCGCCGGCGCAGTCGGCGCGTTCGAGTCTGCCCCAGAGTCGGACCTTGTTTTCACCTCGCCGTGGTAATTGCGCGCAGTGCTACGCCAAAGAGGAAGAGGCCGACCAGTCCATAAACCAGGGCCTCGCGCCGTTCATCTCGCCCGCGCGTGTAGGCATAGGCGCCCGGCAGGGTGATCACGGCCAGTATTCCGTACAAGATGTGAACGGGGCGGCCGAGGGGGTGTCCGGCGAAATATAACGTGGCCCCGATAACCCCCTGTGCGATGAACAGCAATTCGCCGATCACCATTGCGCCGAGGTAATTGCCGTCAACGCCCTGCTTGCGAAAGTACAACCAGAGCGCCCATAGGCCCAGCGCAAGCGCGAACAGCATTCCGGCGTTGCCCAAGCGGGCATGAAACTCAGCAAGGGTCATGGGCGATGATTGTAGCACAAAAGCCCGCGGGCCTAACCGCTGGAGGCGGGCCGGCCGTAGAGGAACCAATAGGGCTTAGGGGAGAACGCAGGCTCAAGATCAGCGTCGAGCGCGAACGGGCCACGGTCGAAGCGGTTCCGCAGTAGTGTGTCGAGTGTTGCAAGGCGGGTGCGGTGCGGCGCGGTTGCCGGGTCGTCGCTCACATCAGTCAGGAGCAGTTCGAGCATGACGCGTTGAAGGACAGCGCCGGGATAGTCGTCGGCGTTTCGCTCTTGCGCGGTGCGCGCCCAGGCGTTCAGCCGCACGCCGATCTCGCGGCCAGCTTTCTTTTTCCAATTGGCCAGCCAGCGCGAATGTATGTCGGCGATCTGCCGTTCCGTTTGCGCGAGGTCGGTTTGCTCGCGGGGCAAGAGGCGCGCGCCCAGGTGGCGCAGTTTGGCCTGCGTGAGCAAAAGGCCGCCGAGGGTCAACTGAGGATAGCGATGATGGAAGGGGCCGCCATCGGTCAGCGACCAGTAGAGGATGTCGGAGACGATGTAGGCGTCAAGGTCGGCCGCCATCGAGCGCAGGAGGCCGAGTTCGCGGCGAGGATCGGACACTCAGCCTTTGTTGAGCCGCCGAGGATGCTGATACGCCGGAATGCCCTGGATCGCCTGCCAGCGCTTGTCGCCGCCGTCGGTGTGCCATTCCCACACGCCGTTGCCGTCGACGTCTTCGTAGCGAAGCGCGGGCTTGAAGCCGAGGACGAAGCCCACGCTCTTGGCAAGGTGCGGCTCTTCCGGCTTAATCCGCAGGGTGAGGCAGCGGCCAACCTCCCATTCGATTTCCACTTCGGCCCCGTTGTAGTGGCCGCGCATGAGATACGGGGATTCGGCGCGAACCACGTCGAGCCAGATGCTGCCGATGCGCGCGTCCCACAACGTGGTGCGAACGCGCTCGGCGATGTCGTAGGCCCGGCCTTCGGGCCTGGCATAGAACCAGGTGCGAGCAGAAGTGGTCATAGGTCAATCTGACAGGCGCGTCTTCTCCCGCGACACCGGTCGTGCGGAGCGTGGGACGAGGTCGGCGCGATTTTCGTCTCCGGTCTATTT
>JACQED010000441.1 GCA_016200785.1 Chloroflexota bacterium | reverse complement strand
TCGCAGGCTGAACGTTCTGCCTTGCGTGACGCCGTGATTTTCGTCGGCACGCAGTCGCCCGACCGAACGCGATTGCACCTGCGCGCCGCCGATGCTTTCGCACTGTACTCAAAATACGAAGGCCTGCCGCACGTTGTGCTCGAAGCGATGGCCGCTGGAACGCCGGTCGTCGTCTCGGATGCCGGCGGGAATCTCGAAGTGGTCGAACACGAGCGCACGGGCTTGATCGCGCCGCTGGCCGACGAACCCGCGCTGGCCCACGGCATGGTGCGCTTGCTGACCGAGCGCGCCTTCGCCGCCGATCTCACAGCCCGTGCAACGCAATCGCTCGAACGCTTTTCGTGGGAGCGATTGGTAGATGACACCGAGGCGGCGCTGGTAGAATCGCTGTCGGACACCCGCCACTCGCTATGAATCTTCTGATGGTCAGCGGCGACGCCTCACCTACTCAAGGCCGGCGCGGCGCGTTCCTGGCGATGCTGGAAGAATTTTCGCAATACTGGGATCGTGTTGACGTGATCGCGCCCACTGCATCGGGGGCGAAGCCGGTGGAGATTCTCGGCAACGTTCATTTCTGGCCGAGCCAACGGGAGCGGCTCTCGCAGATCGGGCACATTCTTTCGACCGGAGGGCGATTGGCGCGAGAGCGACACTATGCGCTGATCGCCAGTCACGACTACGGCTTCTTTTTCAACGGCATCGGTTCGGCGCTTCTTTCGCGGCAGACGAGAATTCCATACGTCAGCGAGATACATCATGTCGAAGGACACCCGCGCGCGGCGACATTCGGCGAAGCATTGCGGCGGAGAGTCGCAGAGGTGTACCTGCGCTGGGCGCGGGATAGGGCAATCGCCTTTCGAGTCGTGAACGAGACGGAATTGCCCGAACTCCTGATCGCTTCCGGCATCCGGCGCGCAAAGATTCGCGTGCTCCACAGTCTTTACCTCGATTTCAACGTCCTTCGCCCCGCGCCGACTGCCGCTCCGCGAGAATACGACGCGCTCTTTGCGGGCCGCCTCGCGCCGAACAAGGGGCTGTTTCTCTTCGTCGGCGCGCTGGCGCAGGTGAGACGGAAGCGGGGTTCGGTGCGCGCGGCCATTGTCGGCGATGGGCCGCTCAAAGGCGCGCTGTTGCGCCGGATCGAATCGTTTGGCCTGAACGACGCGATTGTGTGGCCCGGTTGGCAGGCGACGCCCGACGATCTTGCCGAATTGTATCGCCGCAGCCGTTGTCTCGTCTGCGCCTCGTACAGCGAGGGTGGCCCGCGAGTTGTCGTCGAAGCATTGGCCTGCGGCACACCGGTGATCTCTACGCCCGTCGGCATGGCGCGCGAGATCGTCCGCGATGGCGAGAACGGATTTCTCTTTGACTGGTCGGCGGACGAGTTGGCCGGGCGACTCCTGCAATTGCTGGCCGACGAAGACTTGCGATGCTCACTCGGCGCGGCGGGGCCGGAGTCGGTGGCGCGATTCGAGAAGAAGAAAGTAATTCGAGAATACGCGATGGCTTACCAGCAACTGGCGAGAAGGGCCGCATGAATTTGCTGGTGGTCACCTACAAAGTTGACCAAGCCGACTCTCTCGTCGGCTTCGCCGTTGGCTGGCTGAACGCGCTGGCGGCGCGGCTCGATCATCTCGACGTCATCTGCCTCGCGCGCGGCCCGGCGCAATTGCGCGAGAATATCACCGTTCACTCGCTCGGCAAAGAGCGCGGCGCGCGTAAGCTGGCGCAGGCGATTGAGTTCTATCGCGTCGCGCTTCGCGCCAGGGCCGATGTCGTCTTCTGCCAGTTCAGCCCGATCTTTGTCGTCGCCATCGCGCCGATCGCGAAACTGCGCGGCTGGCCCACCGTTCTGTGGTATACACATCGGCACGTTGATCTGAAACTGCGAATCGCGACGGCGCTTGCGGATCGCGTCGTGACCGCCTCGCCGGAGAGTTTCGGGCTTGCCAGTTCGAAAGTGCGGGTGATCGGGCATGGGATCGACACAGAAAGATTCGCGCCAGACGAGTCAGGTCTGGCCGACCCGACTCGTCTGAAAACCATCCTCGCCGTCGGCCGTATCGCGCCGATCAAGAATTACGAGATGCTGATCGAGGCGGCGAGTCGAATTACTCGGCAACGGGCCGACGCAGAATTCGTCGTCGCGGGCGGCGTGCAGGCGAAAGGGCTTGAGGATTACTTCGACGGCTTGAAGGCGATGGCCGTCGAGCGAGGGCTGGGAGATCGCTTTCGCTTCATCGGCTCAGTGCCGCACGGCGAGGTGCCCGAACTCTACCGCCGCGCGACGGTTAGCGTGAACCTGTGCCCGACAGGCGGTATGGACAAGGCTGTGCTGGAAGGACTCGCGGCGGGCGTGCCAGTGGTGGTTTGCAATCGCTCGTTCGCGCCCCTGCTCGGCGACGAAAGGCTATTGGTGCCGGAGGGTGACGCGGCGGCGTTGGCCGAACGGCTGAACACGATGCTCGATACACCGGAGTCACAGCGCAAGGAGTGGGGTAACAGACTGCGAGAGCGAGTGCAAGCGGAGCATGGACTGGAGAGATTCGCGATACGAATCATCGATGTGGTAAAGGAAGTAGCAGGGCGACCGGGAAGCGGATATGTAGCGGATTAGCGGATGGGGGCGACCCCTATCCGCTAATCCGCAACGCCGAAGGCCATCCGCTGACCAGCCACGCCCCTCTCAATCATGTCCCCTTATTCCCTGCAACACGATCGTCGCGCCGACCGCGCCCTGCTCCTCGCCCTCGGCGCGCTGGCGCGTTTGACTGGGCAGTATCGGCCCGTCGTCTTGCGCTATCATTCGATTGACCCCAGCCGATCCCGGCTTTCGGTGTCGCGCGAAAACTTCGCCGCGCAGATGGACTATCTCGCGCGGGCTGGTTTCGCTGTCGTGCCGCTGGCCGAGGCCGTCGCTGGCGGCGGAAAGAGGCGTCGCGTCGCGCTCACCTTCGACGACGGTTATCGCAACAACCTGGCCGAGGCCGTGCCGATCCTCGAGGCCCACGGCTTCCCGGTGACGTTTTACATCGCGCCGCTTCTCCTCGACACTCTGCCGCGCTGGGCCGCGCCGGATCAGGATGGGTTGAGAATCATGTCGCACGGTGAGTTGTGCGAATTGGCCGCAAGGCCCGGCGTGACGATCGGCGCGCATACGCTGACTCACCGCCGTCTCGACACGCTCGACGCCGATGCCGCCGGCGACGAAATTCGCGGCGCGAAGAGGGAACTCGCCGCGTTGCTCGGCGGGGAGATCGACTCGTTCTGTTATCCGCATGGCGCGTACACCCGCGAGACGGTGGCCCTCGTGCGGAAGTGGGGCTATCGCTCCGCTTGCACTGTCGCGCCGGGAACCGCGCTTCGTCTCAAGAGCCTGTTCGAAATCTGCCGGGTCTACGTTGCGCCGACGATGACTCTGTCCGAATTCGCCGCCGCGCTCACGGTTGCCAGCGACTGGCGGCTGGCGGTGAGAGGCGAGTTCCGAAAAGTGATGACGAGGGTAAGTGACAAGTGACGAGTGTCGGGTGTCACGTCACCTGCCCCGCGTCACGCTTTACGCAATCACCATGCGTCTTTGTTACTTCGGAGCCTACAACCCCACCTATCCTCGCAATGCCGTCAACCGCGAGGGTTTACGCCGCGCCGGGGCGGAGGTCGTCGAGTGTCGTGTCGGAATCGAACTTGGCACTCCGGCGCGGATGGCCGGGCTGTGGCGTCAGTATTGGCGTGACGTGCGGCGCTGTGATGTGATCGTCGTCGCCGAGTTCTCGCACACCCTCGTCCTGTTCGCGTGGCTCATCGCCAGAATGTCGGGCGCGAGGCTCGTCTTCGATCCGGCAGTGTCGCTGTACGAGATCAACGTCGTCGCTCGCCGCACGGTGAGCGCGACCTCGCCGCGCGCGAGATACTATTGGGCCGTCGAGTGGCTCGCGCTTCATCTGGCCGATTTGCTGGTCTGGTATACTGAGGAGGATCGAGCGTACTTCGGCGCGCAGTATCACCTCTCGGAGTCTAAGTCGGTCGCGATCCTGCCCGGAGTTAACACCGACTTGTTTCGGCCACTGCCGGGCGGAACGCATGAGGGGTTTCGCGTCCACTTCAACGGCGCGTTCCTGCCGACGCACGGCGTTGAGATCATCCTCGGCGCGGCGGACCGATTAAGAGACCAGGTGGCAATCCACTTCGAGTTGATCGGCGACGGGCAAACGCGCGCCGAAGCGGTGGCGACCGCCGAACGGCTTGGCCTGACCAACGTCACGTTTCCGGGCCGCGCCCCGATCGGCGAGATACCGGCGCGCATCGCACAGGCCGACGTGTGCCTCGGCGCGTTCGGCGACGATCCTAAACTCCAAAGACTGTTCGTGCTCAAGGCCGGGCAGGCGATGGCGTGCCGCAAGCCGGTGATTACCGCCGACGCTCCGGCGACGAGACGCGTCTGCCAGCACGGCACAGATATATGGCTCGTGCCGCCCGGCGACCCGAGCGCGCTGGCCGAGGCAATCCTCACGCTATATCGCGATCCCGAACTGCGGGCGCGACTCGCCGAGGCCGGTTATCACACCATCCACTCCTATTTCACGCCGGAGCGCATCGGCGAGAACTGGTTGAAGGCTCTTTCACAATGGCCATGAGCAAACGAACCGAAGCGACGTGGCTCGCCGGAATACTCGCGGTCGCGCTGGCGGCGCGCGTGATCCTGGTGACCGTCGTGGACCCGGGACCGCCGCTGAAAGGTGGCGACGGCCCCTTCTATCTCACCGTCGCCCAAAACCTCGCTAATGGGTACGGACTCTCGTCCGGCCAACTCGCCACGTACAAGACGGATCCCATCATCACCATCGGCCCTCTGTATCCTATTTACCTGAGCGTCTTCTACGTCGCGTTCGGCGGCTACGTCACCCATCCGATCATTGATCCCCCTGTCCCTTTCAAGGGTGGCGATGCGTGGATCAGGAGCGCACGACTCGGGCAGGCAGTCATCGGCACGCTCACCGTCGCGGCCGTATACGCGCTGGCGAAGCAGGTGGCTGCCTCGGCGGAGCCGGAGAAGCCAGGCTGGCGAGCGCGGGCCGGCCTCGTTGCCGCCGGGATCATGGCCCTGGACCCGCGGTTCATCGTTGAGACTAGTGCCGTTTACACTGAAACACTCCTGACCTTTTTCATCATCGCCGCGCTGTCTATCTACCTGGCCGCTCACCTACGGTCTGACGCGCGATTGTATGCACTGGCGTGGCTCATCCTCGGCCTGGCCGCGATGACCCGCCCATCAGCTTTGGCGCTTTACCCGGTTCTATTATTGCATATGTGGATCGCTCGGCCACATGCGCAGGCCCTGGAGCAAAGCATTATCTTGGCCGGAATGTTGGCGCTGATCCTGACGCCGTGGCTCGTCCGCAATTATCTTGCCTTGGGAAAACTCACCATGTTCGGTGACGCGGCAGCTAGCCACTTTTGGCTCGGCGCGATCCGGAACGGGGAATGGCAAGGGTTGGACGATTTCATGCGACAGCAACTCGCCATCGCCGGCGGCGATCCGAACAACCCGCCCTATCTGCAAGTGGCGTTGACTGTGATCGCCCAGCATCCACTGGGCTTCGTTCAACTGCTCGGCCTCAAACTCGCGCGCGCTTATCTTCAGCCGATGGGCACGGTCTTCTTCTCCGGGCCTAGCCTGAAGGAGTTGACTCTGGATACTGTTGCAGGCCGAATGAGCCTGGCAGCGCTGGTGAGCCACGCGGCCTTCTGGCCCAAATTGATCATTTACATTACCCACTTCGGGACGATCGTGCTGGGCGTGATCGGCATGTGGCACATCCGCCGCGCCTGGCGTGACACGTTACCGCTGATTCTGGCCGTCGTCGTCACCTCCGTCACCTATGCGCTGTTGACGATTATCCCGCGCTACCTGTTTCCGATCATGCCCGTTTTCGTTGTATTTGCTGCAGGAACGATCGTCAGATTGTGGCCCTGGCATGGACCGGCGCGGGCCGCCAGCACGTTGCGGGTCAGAGTCCCTTTGCCCGGCCAGGAACCCGCGCACGGAGGGACGGCGGGAGACGATCCGCTGCGGGTTCAGGGCGGATGACACATGCGATTTGTTTATTTGGCCAACGTGCGTTTGCCAGGTGAGAAGGCTCATGCCATTCAGATCATGCAAACGTGCGCGGCGTTGGCGGCGCAGGTGGATGTTTGTCTGGTTCATGCGAGGCGCACCACCCGACCCTGGTTGAGGCAGGTGACTGATCTCCGATCGTATTACGGCTTGCCCTGCGACGTTCGACGGCGCACTATTCCTTCTCTCGATCTTTTCTACCTGCCGTCGCGCCTGCCGTTTCGCCGCTTGCCGGCGCTCCGATTCGTTTTCGTGATCCAGATGCTGACCTATCATTTGGCGCTAATCCCGTTCCTGCTGAAGAGTCGCGCGGACGTATACTACACCCGTGATACAATGACTGCGGCATTGCTCGTTCTGTTACGACGCAACTGTCGCGTATTCCTTGAGACGCATAGTTTCCCGAGTAGCCGGTCGGGGCTGACTCTCCAGCGCTGGCTGGTAGGACATGTGAGCGGCCTGATCGTTTTGACTCAGGAACTGGCAAAGCACTATGCTCAACTTGGCTGTCCGCCGAGGCGGATCGCAGTTGTGCCGGATGCGGTTGACGCTGAGGCATTCGAGCAATGCTCCGCAACAGACTCGCGGCAGAGGTCGGGCATCGAGCCGGGCGACGCAATCATAATGTACGTCGGCCAAATGTATTCCTGGAAGGGAGTAGACGTGCTGGTGGCCGCTGCCAGCAAGTTGCCGGCAAAGTGCCAGGTTTGGCTCGTGGGCGGCACGCCAGAGGAACTCCCGCGCGTTGAGAAACTTATTGGCGATCTGGCAGCCCGCAACGTCACACTGAAGGGCTACGTGACTCCGTCGGAGGTGCCGGGGTACCTGTCACTGGCGTCCGTGCTTGTCCTGCCCAATTCGGGCAAGGCTGATGTTTCGCGCTACTACACTTCACCGCTGAAGATGTTTGAATATCTTGCCGCCGGCCGCCCGATTGTCGCATCCGATCTGCCCTCTTTGCGAGAAGTCCTCAGAGACGGCGAGAATGCCCTCTTGTTCAGGGCTGACGATCCCGATGCCCTGGCCGCCGCCATTCGGTGTGTGTTGGAAGACGCATCGCTGGCCGAGCGGCTTGCTCGGCAGGGAAGGTCGGACGCTAAAGCTTACAGTTGGCCCGCTCGAGCGCGCGCCATTTTGCAGTTCATTGATTCCTTGGGAGTCTGATTCGGATGAAATCCAGGACGCTCCGCGCTGACAGCATTTTGGGTTCAGCAGAAGGCCCGTGTTTCTTTATCGTAGGTGTTCCGAGGTCGGGCACCACCATGTTGCGACTCGCCCTGAACAACCATAAGGATATTTGTGTTCCTTCAGAAACCTGGTTCTTTCCAAAATTAAGTCAAAGGGCTTCGATGTACGGCGACTTCTCTGCCGAGTCGCAGATTCGCCAGTTTGCCAGCGACGTCGCCGATTTCGTCGTGGAAGTAAGTCAGCCCTTTGGCAGCGTCTTCTCAATTACGGCAACGGAAATCGAAGAGGTCATTCGCCGATCGCAGGTTGATTGTTACGCGGCAGCCTTTTGGGCGCTCATGTCGCACTTCGCCCAGCGCGACGGAAAGACACTGTGGGGCGAAAAGACGGCATTTTATACCACCATCATGCCAACTCTGGCACAATGCTATCCATCGGTGCGGTTTATCTTTCTTATCAGGGATCCCAGGGATGTTGTCCGTTCTCTGCAAAATACGCCGTGGGGCAAACGCACTTACCCGACGCTTGCCGACTCTGCGTTGCGATGGCATGTCGGGATGCGCGATGCCGTAAGAGGCGCGCGGGAAACTGGATGGGAGCGGATACTGTCCGTTCGTTACGAGGATTTTGTTCATTCGCCCCAGCCTTCTTTGCAACGGATTTGCGAGTTTCTGCGGCTGGAGTTTGACGAGAACATGCTGTTGTTCTACGAGAAAACCGAGCAGAACATTACCAGAATAAGCCAGGCGTGGCATCCGAATGCATTCCGGCCCATATCGGACTCCAGCGTGGGGCGATGGCGCGAGACATATTCAAAAGAAGAGGCGGGGCTAATCGAGTTGATTTGTGGCGCTCAGATGACCAGGTGGGGTTATCAAAGAGAAGGACGGAGCGTCAGACCCAGGAATTTGCGCAAATGGGCAGAGTTACAGTGGAGGCGTGTGCGCCGAAAACTCAGGGAGTTGATCGAACTTCCATCACGGCGGGGCGTTGGGCGCGGCGTGCTGGCGCAGTGGCTATGACTGAACAGGTAGCGTTGAACCTATCGCCGGCGGTGTTGATACGACCTCAACGAGCCTGGGGCGACCTCGGCTGGCACGAACTGTGGGAATACAGGGAACTGCTGTACTTCCTGGTGTGGCGCGATCTGAAGGTGCGCTACAAACAAACCGCGCTCGGTGCAGCCTGGGCGATCATCCAGCCGTTTTTCACGATGGTCGTTTTCAGTTTGTTCTTCGGACGGTTGGCGCGCGTGCCATCCGAAGGAATTCCCTACCCTATTTTCGCATATGTCGCTCTGTTGCCCTGGACCTATGTCTCGTCCGCCATCGGCCAGGCGGCCAATATCCTGGTGGGGAGCGCCAATCTCATTACGAAAGTGTATTTCCCGCGCGTGATCATGCCGGCCGCGACCGTGGTGGCGGGGTTGGTGGACTTCGCGATCGCCTTCGTCATCTTGATCGGAATGATGATCTACTACGGCATCGCTCCCACCTGGGCGACGGTGTTCTTGCCGGCGTTTCTCCTCCTGGCGGTGAGCACCGCCCTTGGGGTGGGGCTGTGGCTCTCCGCCCTCAACGTGGTCTACCGCGACATTAGCTACGCCGTGCCGTTTCTGACGCAGTTCTGGCTGTTTGCAACGCCGGTGGCCTATCCGAGCAGTCTGCTCTCTGAGCCGTGGCGCACCCTGTACGGGCTGAACCCGATGGTCGGCGTCGTCGAAGGCTTCAGATGGGCGCTGCTCGGGGCACAATTTCCCGGCCCGTTGTTTGGCGTGTCTGCGGTGGTGTCTTTGCTCTTGCTTGCCAGCGGCATCATCTACTTCCGCTCGATAGAAGAAACTTTCGCCGACGTGGTCTGACGATGGGAACCGTTGCGATTCAAGCCAGCGGCCTGGGCAAACGCTATCGTATTGGTTTGCGGGAGGTCAAGTATCGAATGCTTCGCGATTCGATCGGCGATCTCGCCACCGCGCCAGTGCGGCGACTGCGGAATTCGCTGGCGCGGCTCAATGGGCAGCGCCCGGCTCGCGACGACGCTTCGGATCACATCTGGGCACTGCGCGATGTATCGTTTGAAATCAATGTCGGCGAAGTCGTTGGAGTGATCGGACGCAACGGGGCTGGTAAAAGCACACTGCTCAAGGTACTCTCGCGCATCACTCGTCCGACCACAGGTTGGGCGAAAGTCGCGGGGCGGGTCGGCTCGCTGCTGGAGGTCGGCACCGGCTTCCATCCCGAACTCACCGGCCGTGAGAACATCTACCTCAACGGCGCCATCCTCGGAATGAAGAGGACGGAAATTGAGCGGAAGTTCGATGAGATCGTGGCCTTTGCCGAGGTCGCAAAGTTTGTCGACACGCCGGTGAAGCGGTATTCCAGCGGCATGAATTTGCGCCTGGCATTTGCCGTGGCTGCGCACTTGGAACCGGAGATTCTTCTGGTGGATGAAGTGTTAGCAGTAGGCGATGCTGCTTTTCAGAAAAAGTGCCTGGGCAAAATGGGAGAAGTCAGTCGCCAGGGCCGAACGATATTGTTTGTTAGCCACAATATGGCGGCAGTCAAGCATCTATGTTCCCGGGGACTGCTTATTGAAGCAGGCCGCCTGACCTTGAGCGGAGACATCCTGGACGTTGTCAGCGCATACGAGCGCGGAGTCATTCAAGAGACGACCAGTGTCTCGCACGAAAAATTTCCGGCTAACAATCGTGAATACGGCGTCTGCATATCAGGGGTGAGGGCTTATGTCAGGAATCGGGATGCGGGCGGGATCGATCTTTGCCTCGAGATTGACGTCGAGTCAGTCGCTCCCGTCCGCGATGTGGGAATCGGCTTCGCCCTCTCAACCTCGGACGGTGTCAAGGCGGCGGTGCTGGGCCCCAAGGTAACCAATGCGGTCCTGGCCTCTCTCGATGGGGCTTCACGCTGCGTCTTCGAATGCGAAGACATAGGCCGTTATCTGGCGGGTGGCGATTACATCGTAGATATCTGGTTGGCCAAACCGGCTCGCAAATCCATCGTGAGAGTAGAGAGCGGTGTGCTAGTCACTATTCCGCCCTCTGATGTCTACGGAACCGGAGTCTTCTTCGAGGCGCGGTCGCTGGGACTCGTGCCTCTAATGTTTAAGTACCACATTGAACCCGTGGATGGCAGCCAGGCATAGGCAACATCGGAGCGAAATCATCGGCGAACCTGCGATTAGATGAAGACGCGAGTGCCGAGTTTTCGACGCCTTGCCCGTCTGGCCGTCCCGATAGGATTGACAGCGGCGGCGGCCCTCTTGTGGCTCAGCCAATTCCTCTTCACCTTTGCCGGCTTGTCGTCGCCCGATCAGTTGGACTACGCTCAAATTGCCTGTCACGTCTGGCGCGGCGAGGGGTTCGTGACGAGCATCGCCCATCCGCTGACCTTTTCGCGATTTGATTCCCCCGTTCAGCAGGATTTCCTGCGCATTACGCTCTTTCTGCTCTTGTACGTCGGCCAGCAAGATCGTTACCAGCGGGGCACGCAGTATGAGAGCGAGTATTCCGCCAATGCCGGCTTGGCGCGCTATCATCAACCATCGGCAGTGTCCGACTCCGCGCGCCTGTATCGATATGAGCCGCCGGGTTCGCCGCCAGCGTGCGCCTGAGGCCGAACATGAAACCGTTGCCGCCGAAGGTTTACGCGGCGCTCACCGTCGCGGGATTGTTTGATTGGAATCTGGCATCTCTAGGGTCTTCATGATATTGATTGGTTTTGCGTCTCTGCCGTTCGGATTTCTTTGTCTGTGGCCTCTGATCCGTCGAAGGCTTTTGACAGGTGGTCAAGAAGGTCTACTGGCCGTTCTGGTCGGCTTCGGCGCGAGCGTAGGTGGACTGACGCTATGGATGTTGGCGCTCGGCCTCCTTCCCGGAGCGTGGTTAACGCCTTGGTCGAGTCTGATTTTTCCTGTCGTCATGTGGTCGATCGGATTGTGGGGAGTTCGCCTCGGCAAGATGATCCCAGGCGCGCGCACAATCGGCGCAGT
>JACQED010000440.1 GCA_016200785.1 Chloroflexota bacterium | reverse complement strand
CGTCAGCGTAACCCTGGCGGCGGCATTAGGGGGTGAACTGTCGGCGGAGCAATTGGGGTGTTTGGCTTGCGAGATCGAACCGTCAGACAGCATCATGTTTCCGGGCTGGGCGGCGTTCGCCTATCGCTCCGGTGCGTGGCATCAACCGTTAGGGACTGGTTTACATCTGCCGTTGGTGATTCTCGATCCCGGTGAGGCGATAGACACCGTGACATTTAACCGGACGCTCGATCTCAAGCGCGTGGCAGTGTTGGAGAGTCAGACGCGCGAGGCGTTAGCGTTGCTGACCGAAGGGGCGCAGCAGCGGCGCGCCGATCTATTGGGCGCGGCCTCTCGTTTGAGCGCGACGGCTTATCAACAAGTGCATCATTCTGATTGGGTGGAGCAGGCTTTGCGCTGGGGCGATGAATTGAGCGCGTGCGGAGTCGTCCGTGCGCACAGCGGGTCTATTGTCGGTGTGTTGTTCGACTCGGACGGCGCGGCAACTGAGGCGAAGGCATGGCTTGGCTCGCGCTTCGATGGTGAGGTGACGCTGGCGCACACGACGGGAGGAGGGGCGAGGGGTGGGGGGTGAGGCAATGGCCCGCGTTTTGATGATTCAAGGCACACACTCCGGCGCGGGTAAATCGCTCATCGTCACCGGGTTATGCCGCATCTTCGCGCAGGATAGGTATCGCGTCGCTCCGTTCAAAGCGCAGAACATGTCGCTCAACGCCGGCGTGACGCCCGAGGGTGGCGAGATGGGCCGGGCACAGATCGTTCAGGCCGAGGCCGCCGGGATTCCGCCGCACACCGATATGAATCCCATCCTGCTGAAACCGGAGGATCACCGGCGCAGTCAGGTGGTGTTGAACGGCCGGGCGCAGACGACGATTGAGGCCGGAAACTTTTACAGCCTCAAGCGCGAATTGTGGCCGCACGTCACGGCGGCGCTGGATCGCCTGCGGGCACAGGTTGACCTGGTGGTGATCGAAGGCGCGGGCAGTCCGGCGGAGATCAATTTGAAGGCAGGCGATATCGTGAACATGCGCGTGGCGCAGTACGCGCAGTCGCCGGTGTTGCTGGTGGGCGACATTGATCGCGGCGGCGTCTTCGCGGCGCTGGTAGGAACGATGGCGCTGTTGGAACCGGAAGAACGGGCTCTCGTCAAAGGATTCCTCATCAACAAATTCCGGGGCGACCCGGCGCTGCTGGGCGACGGCCCCACCTTGTTGCAACAACGCGCCTTTGATACACCGACGTTGGGCGTCATCCCTTATCTGCCCGATCTCAACATTGCCGAAGAAGACTCGGTGGCGTTGGATCAACCGACTCTTGAGGGGACACCCTCGAGCGGCGTGGACATTGCCATCTTGCGCCTGCCGCATCTCTCGAACTTTGACGAGTTCGACTCGCTCAAGCGCGAGCCGGGTGTGCAAGTGCGTTTTGTCGAACGCCTCGCCGATGTCGGTGAGCCGCAGGCCATCATCCTGCCCGGCAGCAAGATGACGCTCGCCGATTTGCAGTGGCTGAGCGAAAGCGGTTTGGCCGAACGAGTGCGCGAGTTTGGCGGCGCAGTGGTGGGGCTGTGCGGTGGCTATCAACTGCTCGGCGATCGTCTGCACGATCCGCACGGAGTCGAGTCGCCGCCGGGGTCGCGGGCCGAGGGGTTAGGCCTGTTGCCGGTGGCGACCACCTTCGCGCCGGAGAAACACACCACGCAAACTTCGGCGCGCGTGATCGCCGGGTGCGGCGCGTTTGCGGCTGTGCGCGGCACGTGGGTGCGCGGCTACGAAATTCACGCCGGCCATACCGAACTGGGCGACGGCGCAACGCCGGTTCTTCAGATCGATGATCGGGTGGATGGCGCAACCTCACCCGATGGCCGGGTGTGGGGCTGTTACCTGCACGGCATTTTTGAGAACGACGCTTTTCGTCATGCGTGGCTGCGGTCGCTCGGTTGGCAGGGCCGGGGACGGGCGTTTGAGCGCGAGTCGGCCTATAACCGGCTGGCCGATCACGTTCGGGCGCACGTGGAGTTGGCCCGGATTTATGAGTTGATAGGATAAGGGAAAATCAATGGCTGACTCAGACCCTCTCTCCGGCGCGGCGGGCATCTCGGCGCGCGAGGCCGCCCGCAAGGCGAATATCAAAAAAGGATTGGTCATCGTCCACACCGGACACGGCAAAGGGAAGACCACCGCCGCACTGGGTTTGTTGTTGCGAGCCTGGGGGCGGAACATGCGGGTGGGCATGATCCAATTCAT
>JACQED010000055.1 GCA_016200785.1 Chloroflexota bacterium | reverse complement strand
TTTGGAGTTTGAAGTTTGAGATTGGGAGTTTGGAGTTTGCAGTTTGAGACTTGGAGTTTGAAGTTTGGAGAATAGAACATGCGTGAAGCAGTGATAGTCGAAGCCGTGCGGACGCCGATTGGGCGGCACGGCGGTGTGTTGAAGGACGTCAGACCGGACGACATGGGCGCGCTGGTGATCGCCGAAGTCGTCAGACGCGCTGGCGTGGAACCGGCGCTAGTCGAGGAGGTGTACTTCGGGTGCGCGAATCAGGCGGGCGAAGACAATCGCAACGTGGCCCGCATGGCGACACTCCTCGCCGGGCTTCCCGTCTCGGTGGCGGCGGTGACGTTCAATCGCCTGTGCGCCTCGGGCCTCGCGGCGGTCAACGCGGCGGCGCGGGCGATCAAAGTGGGCGAGGGCGACGTTTACATCGCGGGCGGCGTCGAGAGCATGACCCGCTCGCCGTACGCCATTCCCAAAACCAGCCCGGAGTGGAACTTCGCCAACCTGACGGCGTGGGACACGACCATCGGCTGGCGTTTCCCCAACGCGAAACTCAAAGAGATGTATGGCAACGACTCGATGGGCGAGACGGCCGAAAACGTTTACGAGTTGACGAAGACGATCACGCGCGAGGAACAAGACAAGTTCGCGCTCGCCAGTCAACAACGCGCGGTGGCAGCGATCGAGTCCGGTAAATTCGCGGAGGAGATAGTGCCCGTGCCCGTGCCGCAGAAGAAGGGCGATCCGCTTGTGGTGAGCCGCGACGAGCACCCGCGCGCCGACACGTCGCTTGAAGCCCTCGCGAAATTGCGGCCCGCGTTTCGCAAAGATGGGACGGTGACAGCGGGCAATGCCAGCGGCATCAACGACGGCGCGGCGGCGGTGTTGTTGATGAACGCGGACAGGGCGAGGGAACTCGGCCTCAAGCCGCTGGCGCGCATCGTGGCCTCGGCAGCGGCGGGCGTCGAGCCGCGCACAATGGGCCTCGGCCCGGTTCCCGCGACGCGCAAGGCGCTCGAACGCGCGGGCCTCACGCTGGACGATATTGGCCTGATCGAACTCAACGAGGCATTCGCAGTTCAGGCGTTGGCTGTGATGAAAGAACTCGGCTTCCGACACGAGATCACCAACGTCAACGGCGGCGCGATTGCTCTCGGCCACCCGCTCGGCTGTTCCGGCGCGAGACTCGTCTGCACGCTCGTCCACGAAATGAAACGCCGCGCCGCAAACGAGAAGCGCCCGTACTACGGCCTTGCGACGCTGTGTGTCGGCGTGGGACAGGGGGAGACGACGATTGTGGAGTGGGTGGGAGATTGAGGCGTGAAGCGTGGAGAGTGGAGGGTGGAGTGAGTCGCTCCACGCTCGACCCTCCACGAATTAGAGGAAAACCCCATGCAATTCAGGAATGTCTACATCCCCTACGGCGGCTACTGGAGCACGCCGTTCGTGAAGTGGCAGGGCAACTTTGCCAGTCTGCATCCCTCAGGCCTGCGCGACTTCGGCCCGCGTGATCGGCAGTGCGGCGTTTGAGGTGGAGACGTTGCACGCTTCGCGAACGTCTCTACTATGCATCACCGCCGATCGCACGTCGAACGGGCCGCACCTCCTCTATCCCAATCCACTTGCCCCCGGCGGCAAAGGCGACGCCGAGGATTGGGTGTGGGACAACTTCAACCGCGACCCGTTCGTCGGCAACGCGATGGTCGAGACGGCGGAGAATGTGGCGCACGAAAAAGGGATCGCGACCGAGGAACAACATGAAGTCGCGCTGATGCGCAATCAGCAGTATCAGGCCGCGCTGAAGGACGACGCGGCGTTTCATCGGCGCTACATGACGCCGGTGGACGTGAATCCCTCCGGCAGAAAAGTGATCGCGAAAGTCAAAGACGACGAGGGCGTGTTTCCGACGACCGCCGAGGGGTTGGCGAAACTCAAGCCCGTCCTGCCGAATGGCACGGTGACTTTCGGGGCGCAGACTTATCCGGCGGATGGCAACGCCGGGATGATCGTGACGACGGCGGAGCGTGCCGCCGAAATGTCAACGGATCAAAATGTCAAAATCCAAATTTGCTCGTTCGCGCAAGGACGGGCGAAGAAGGGCTTCATGCCGCTGGCGAACATCCCCGCGACGAAGCGTGCGCTGGAACTGGCGGACATCGGCATCGGCGAGGTGAAGGCGATCAAGACTCACAATCCGTTCGCCGTCAACGACATCTGCTTCTCCCGCGAGATGGGCGTGAAGAAAGAGGCGATGAACAACTACGGCTCGTCGCTCGTCTGGGGCCACCCGCAAGGGCCAACGGGGATGCGCTTGATCATGGAGTTGATCGAAGAGTTGGCCATCCTCGGCGGAGGCTACGGCCTGTTCACCGGTTGCGCGGCGGGCGACTCGGCGGCGGCTGTGTTGGTGAAAGTTGGTGATTAGAGAGTGGAAACGCACGTTGTCACCGGCGCATTCAGTTACACCGGCCGCTATCTCACCCGCCGATTGCTGGCACAGGGGATCAAGGTCAAGACTCTGACCAACCATCCCCACCGCCCGAACCCGTTCGGCGATCAGGTGAGCGTCGCGCCGTTCCACTTCGGCAAACCAGAGGAACTGGCCGAAAGTCTTCGCGGCGCGACGGTGCTGTACAACACTTACTGGGTGCGCTTCGCCCACGGAACGACGACGTACGACGAGGCCGTCGAGAACACGAAGACATTGATCCGCGCGGCAGACGCGGCCGGAGTCTCCCGCCTCGTGCATGTCAGCATCGCCAATGCTGACGCCCATTCTCGCCTGCCGTACTATCGGGGCAAGGGGCAGCTGGAGCAGTTCATTCGGGAGTCGAAACTCTCCTACGCAATCGTCGGCCCGACGGTGATTTACAGCACCGAGGACATTCTGATCAACAATATCGCCTGGTTCGTCCGGCGATTCCCGGTCTTCGGCGTTCCCGGCAAGGGCGAGTACGGGATTCAGCCGATCTTCGTCGAAGATATGGCGGAGATCATGGCGGACGCCGGAAGTCGCGCGGATAACATGAGCATTGACGCCGTCGGCCCGGAAGTTTTCACGTTTGACGAACTGGTGCGGCTGATCGCCCGGAAGATCAACCGCCGAACGGCAATCTGGCATATGCCGCCGGGTCTGGCTCTCCTCGCCTCTCAACTGATCGGCCTGATGGTCGGCGACGTGGTGCTCACCCGCGAGGAGGTGGATGGGCTGATGGCAGGCTTACTTGTCTCAAAGAAGCCGCCGACGGGGAAGACGCGCCTGACCGAGTGGCTGTCGGAGAATGCCGACAAAGTCGGCTCGCAGTATCACTCGGAGTTGGGGAGACACTTCGGCAGATAGTTGATGGCGTCTGAAATGCCCTAACCACAAAGGCACCAAGCCACCAAGTTCACCAAGTTTTCTTTGTGTTCTTCGTGCCTTCGTGTCTTCGGGGTAGGTTTTCAGACAGGCTCCCAGAGTGGGGAGTTGGAGTACGAGATGCAGAAACCGATTCGTGTGTTGGTTGCCAAGCCGGGGTTGGACGGCCATGACCGAGGAGCGAAGGTGGTCGCGTTGGCGTTGCGCGACGCCGGGTTCGAGGTGATCTACACCGGCCTGCATCAGACGGTCGATCAAATCGTGGATGCGGCGGAGCAGGAAGATGTGGATGCCATCGGCCTCTCGATCCTCTCCGGCGCGCATCTGCCCATTGCGCGCAAGTTGATGGCGAAACTGCGCGAAGTGGGCGCGGAGGACAAGACTGTGCTCATCGGCGGCAACATCCCGGCGCGGGACGTGGAGCCTTTGAAGGCGTTGGGCGTGGCGGGTGTGTTTCCGACCGGGAGTCGATTTGAGACGATTGCGGAGTTCATTCGAGAGCGCATCGGCGAGAGAGTGACAGGGTGACAACGTGACGGGGTGACAAGGTGATCGAGAGTACGACAGGCGATAAGCCATCTGCCATCAGCCATCGGCGACATGCCATACGCTTCGAACGACGAATCGCCAGTCCACATTAATCAATCGCTTTGCACAGGTTGCGAGTTGTGCGTCCACGCCTGCCCTCAGCACGTTCTCCAGATGATTGAAGAGCGCACACGGCTGGCGGGGAAGGTGGCGGCGGTTGCCAATCCCGATCTTTGCACTGGCTGTGCGCAGTGCGAGGATGCCTGCCCCGACCTGTGTATTCGGGTGTCGGTGGCGACGATGGTTTAGCCCCTCACCCCCAACCCCTCTCCCAAAGGGAGAGGGGAGCGCGACTCCCTCTCCCTTTGGGAGAGGGCCGGGGTGAGGGCATGAGGCGAAACATGATCGAGATTCGCTGGCACGCTCGGGCAGGGCAGGGGGCTGTAACGGCGGCGAAGGCACTGGCTGACGCCGCGCTGGCCGAAGGCAAATTCATTCAAGCTTTTCCCGATTACGGCCCCGAGCGCATGGGCGCGCCGGTCAAGGCCTACAATCGTGTTTCAGAGACGCCCATCCGCACGCACGGGATCGTCGAGCATCCAAAAGTAATCGTGATTGTTGACCCGTCTCTCGTCGGCTCCGAGGTCACCGAAGGCGCGCCGGACGATGCGGTCTTTCTCGTGAATTCGACGAAATCACCCAGCGAGGCGCAAAAAGCATTGGGGGCCAAGCGCCGCGTGTTTACGGTGGACGCGACGCGCATTGCGCAAGAAGCCATTGGCCTGCGGAAGCCTAATACTCCCATGTTGGGCGCGGTGGCAAAGGTGACGGGCGTCATACAACTTGATACGCTTTTGGCCCAAACTGAGAAGAGCTTCGGACACAAGTACAAGCGGGAAGTGGTGGAAGGGAATCTGGCGGCGATACGCAGAGCGTATGAGGAAGTGAGGGGTGAGATGTGAGAGATGGGAAGTGGGAAGTGAGAAGTGAGAAGTCGGAGGAGAAAAATGATTGATGTAAAGACCGGCGGCTGGAAGACATTCCCGATCGGGGGAGTGATTCCCCACGCGGGAACGTCGGCGGCGTACATAACCGGCGACTGGCGCGGGGGAGGCAAGCGGCCCATTCTCAATCTCTCGGCCTGCGTTCACTGCTTGCACTGCTGGATTTCTTGCCCCGACTCGGCCATCATCATCTCTGGCGGGAAGATGGTGGACTTCGACTACGACCACTGCAAAGGCTGCGGCATTTGCGCGAAGGAATGCCCGCCGAACGTAAAGGCCATCACGATGGTAGCGGAAGAGCGGTTTGAAGCGACGTTGTGACCCGGATGACAAGGTGACAGGGTGAGAGGGTGAGAGGGTGACAAGACAACTGCCATGACCATCACGGACGTTTCGATGCAACCGACAGAAGCAATGACCTCGACAGCGGCGGGCAACGGGAGGCGAAGCGCCCTCCACCCTCCACCCTCCACGCTTCACGCCACCCTCGCCCTCACCGGCAACCTCGCCGTCGCGCAAGCCATCCGACAGATCAACCCGCACGTTTG
>JACQED010000397.1 GCA_016200785.1 Chloroflexota bacterium | reverse complement strand
TGCTGGTCAACGGGATCAGCCTGTACCGGAATTTCGACGCCGTGCGGAACGAGATCGGCTACGTGCCGCAGCGCGACATCATCCACATGGAACTCACCGTCTTTCAGGCATTGGACTACGCGGCACGGCTACGTATGCCGGCCGACGTCAGCGCCGAGGAACGGCACCGGCGCGTCGAGGAGGTCATGGCCGACCTCGACCTGACCGAACGGCAGGACTTGACGGTGAGCGCACTCAGCGGGGGACAGCAAAAGCGCGTCTCGATCGGTGTCGAACTCCTGACCAGGCCCGGCCTGTTCTTCCTCGACGAGCCAACCTCCGGCCTCGACCCTGGCACCGAGACCGCGCTGATGCAGCTGATGCGCAGCCTGGCCGACCAGGGCCGGTCGATCATCCTGATCACTCACGCCACCAAGAACGTGATGCTGGCCGACAAAGTGATCTTCTTGGTACGGGGCGGGCAGTTGGCCTGGTACGGGCCGCCGAACGAGGCGCTGGCCTGGTTCGACCAGTATCGTTCCGAGCGCGAGCGGCGCGCCGAGGATATGTCCTTCGACAAAATCTACAACATCCTCGAAGACTTATCGAAAGGCACGCCGGCCGATTGGGAGGCGCGCTTCAAGGCCAGCCCGGCCTACGAGAAGTATATTGCCGCTCCACTCGGCCTCACCCCGCACACGCCCGCGGCCGAGGCGGTTTCACCCGCCCTGAAGCCGGCCGCACCGCGCCTCGACCGGGCGGCGGCCAGGCGGGTTTCCGGCCTGCGCCAGTTCTTCATCCTCTCGGCTCGCAATCTCAACATCCTGATCCGTGACCGGTTCAGCCTGATCTTGATGCTGCTGACCGCGCCGCTGCTGGCCGCCTTCGACTTCATCATCGCCCGGCGCGACATCTTCGACAGCACGACCGGCCGGGCCGAGCGGGTGGCCGTCACGCTCTTCACGCTGACGATCACAGCCATCTTCGTGGGCGCGTTGGCGCAGATGAGAGAAATCGTCAAAGAGGCAGACATTTACAAGCGCGAGCGGTTGGTGAATCTGAAAATCGCGCCGTATGTGTTGTCCAAAATCTGGCTGGCCATGCTACTCGCGCTCTATCAGTCGGCGGCCTACCTGATCGTGCGGTACATTGCCGTGAAGATGCCGGGCGGCCCGAGCGAGATGGTCGCGATCTATGTTACCCTCGTCCTGGCCAGCCTGGCCGGGATGATGCTGGGGCTGTTTGTCTCGGCGCTCTCGCCCTCGGCCAACGCCGCGCCGCTGCTCACGATACTCGTCTTGATCCCACAGATCATCCTGGGCGGGGGCATCCTGCCGATCTCCTCGCTCAACCCGGTGGGGAGAGCCGCCAGCAGCCTCATGGCCTCGCGCTGGGCCTTTGAAGCGCTGGCGACGATCAGCGGCTTTGGCCGCGACGTGGCCGCCGATACCTGTTGGCGTCTGCCGAAGGATGAGCGAACTGCGCTGTCGAGCGACTACAAGGATGCCAATTGCACCTGTCTGGGCAAGAAGCTGTTCAAGCAGTGCTACTTCCCCGGCCTGCTGGCTTTCTACGATTCCGCCGTGGAACGGAGTGAGCCGGCCAAGCCCGTCGAGCCGCTGTCTCCCGGCGACCCACCGCCGCAGCCCACTTTCCCGCCGGAGCCGACTTTGCCGCCCACGCCCCAACCGCTTCCCACGCCAGAGCGTCCGGAGCCTCTCACATTCGGTTTGAGCAAGCCGCCGGCACCACCGGAACAGCCCGAGGTCTATACGCCGATCGCCCAACTGCAATACAACATCGCCGTGGGTCAATACCTTCAAGACCTCGACGCATTCAACAGAAAGGCCCAGGCGGGCCAGTTGGCTTACATGGGGTCCTACACCCGATCCATCGAGGACTACCTTGATGCCTTGCAAGCCTACAACGGCGAAGTCCAATCGCTGCAACAAGAGTACAACGATCGCGTACAGCGGATTCGAGAGGACTACAACCGGCAGGTGGAGGCAATCCGCCAACAATATGCCGACGAATTGAATGCTTATCAGGTCAAAGTCGAAACCGCCCGGGCCGAGCAAGAACGGTATCGATCCGCCATCGAGGCATACCAGCAGGACTACGGCGAATGGCAGCGCGCCCGGGCCCGGTCAGTGGCCGGGGCCGAGACCATGCTCGCCAATTTCTACGATCGCTACGGCGACGCCTATGCCGTGAACGTCGCCAGCCGCTGGCTGGCGCAGGGGGGCATCATCGTCGGCCTGTTCGGGCTGATCTTGATCTTACAGAAACGCAAGGACGTGGTTTGAGAGGTGATTGCCCGATGAGCAGACTGGCGTCAATTCTAGTTTTACTGATGATGCTTC
>JACQED010000400.1 GCA_016200785.1 Chloroflexota bacterium | reverse complement strand
GCCGGGTGAGGTGCAGAAGAAGGTTCTCGATCGGTGGGAGGAGTACGGCTTCGAAAGGTTGAAGGCAAAAGGATGAAGGATGAATGTTTGAGCCTTCCGCCTTCATCCTTTATCCTTGATTACAGGAGGATTTCCCCATGAGCGGCGGTAAACACACGCTCGAAGATTTCAACGACGAGATGAACGACCTGGAAATGGGCATCGAGAAGGAACAGGAGTGCCGTGAGTTCTATCTTCAGAGCGCCGAGCAGGTCGGCGATGCGCGGGTCAAAGCGTTGTACGGCTGGTTTGCGAACGCGGCCACCGCGCGCATCGCCGCGCTGGAGGGCTTGCGCGTCTCCACTGCCGATACGCAGACCTGGGTGGTCGGGATGGACGATCAGGTCAAAGCAGCGGACGCAACCGTCGGGCCGGCGCCGGCGTTTGAACCCGTGGCCGGCGGCAAGCCCGGCCGGGCCGAGATCACCACACTGCGGCAGGCGATTGAACTCGAAAAAGAGGTCGCCTCGATTTACTTCACTGCGGCGCAACGCTCGCGCGAAGCCAATATCCGCGCCTTCTATCGCTACCTCGGCCCGGCAGAGGAGGCCCACAAGAATCTGCTGGAAACGTATTTCGACGGATTGATGAAGTTGGCGGTGAAGAAATAATCCGCGCAACGGCGAGTGTCTAAACTGCCATGTCATATTGGAATCACTACTATCTGCCCGCGACTGTTGACGAAGCGTTGACCCGCCTGGCGCATTTCGACGGCGCGGCCCGAGTCGTGGCCGGCGGCACCGACCTGCTGCTCGAACTGCAGCAGGGGCGTCGTCCGCCCGTCGAGGCGCTGGTGGACGTTACCCAAGTGCCTGAGATGACGTCCATCAGCGAACGCGAAGGCTGGATCTACGTCGGGGCGGGCGTGACGCATACCGGCATCGTCGCCTCGCCTCTGCTTATCCACGCGGCGACCTGCCTGGTCGAGAGTTGCGGTGTGATCGGCGGGCCGCAGGTGCGCAACGTGGCGACGATCGGGGGCAACGTGGCCCACGCGCTGCCTGCCGGGGATGGCACGATCTCGCTGTTGGCGCTGGACGCCGAGGCCGAAGTGGCCGGGCCGTCGGGCCGCAGTTGGCGGCCGATGGCGGCGTTGTTCAAAGGGCCGGGCCAGTCGGCGGTGGACTGCACCCGCGAACTGATCGTCCAGTTTCGGTTTCGCGCGGCGGCGCCGGGTGAAGTCACCGCGTTCAAGCGCGTTATGCGGCCACAGGGGGTGGCGCTGCCCATCCTGGGGATGGCCGTCTGGCTCAAGTCCGCGCCGAGCGGCGGCGAGACGCCCGTCGTCGAGGACGTTCGTGTCGCCTTCGGCCCCGCCGGCCCGACGCCGTTGCGCGTCGTGAAGACGGAGGCGTTCTTGAAAGGCCGCCGCCTCAACGACGAAACGCTCTCGCAAGCCGTGCCGCTGTTGGCCTCCGAAGTGCGGCTCCGAACGAGTCCCCATCGCGCGACCGGCGAATATCGCGGCGAACTGCTGGGGACGCTGTTGGAGCGCGCCGTGAAATTGGCGGCTTACCGCGCGCAGACTGGCGATATTCAACCCGAAGGCTTGGGGTTGGCTTGAAACAAAGGAGGACACGATGCAAACTCTGAACTTTACCGTCAATGGACAGCCGACCGAGGTCGAAGTTGGCGAGAACGAATACCTGTCCGACATTTTGCGCTACCGCCTCGGCCTGACCGGGACGAAGATCGGCTGCAACGAAGCCGAGTGCGGCACCTGCACCGTGATCGTCAACGGCGCGCCGATCGAGTCGTGCATCTACCCTGCGCTGCGAGCCGAGGGGGCCGAGGTGCTCACGGTCGAAGGGCTGGCTGATACTTGGCAGCCCGCGAATGGAAACGGTAAGACGCCGGAGCACGCCGACTCCCCCTGGGCGGGGCTGCATCCCCTGCAAGAGGCGTTCGCGCGCGGCGGAGCGGTGCAGTGCGGTTTCTGCATCCCCGGCATTCTGATGATGGCGAAGGCGCTGATCGATCAAAATCCCGACCCTTCGGAACACGACATCAAGGTTGCGCTCAAAGACACCTACTGCCGCTGCGGGGGCTACACGTTCATCACGAACGCGATTCAATCGGCGGCCAAGACCGTCCGCACGGGCGAACCGCTGCCAGAAGAATTGTGCCCGCTGCCGGAGACGAAGCCGCCGATGAATGTGGTAGGCCGTCCGCTCCCGCGCCCCGATGGGCTGGGCAAAGTGACCGGCGAGGCCAAGTACACCGACGACTTCGCCTTCCCCGGCATGTTGCACGCCCGCACCCTGCGAGCCAAGTATCCCCACGCGCTCGTCAAGCGGATTGACACGCGCAAGGCCAAAGCGCTCCCCGGAGTGCACGCGGTTCTCACCCACGCCGACGTCCCCGGCCGGAACTCTCACGGCCTGCTCACCCCCGATTGGCCGGTGCTGTGCGCGGTGGGCGACAAGGTGCGCTACGTGGGCGATGCCGTCGCCATCGTCGCCGCCGATACGCGCGAGATCGCCACGCAAGCCATCGATCTCGTCGAGGTCGAATACGAACAACTGCCGGTGGTCGGTGATCCCGTCGAAGCGAGCCAGCCCGACGCGCCCAAAGTGCACGAGCGCGGCAACCTGGTCGCGCACATCGTCGTCCGCAAGGGCGATGTGGCGGAGGGTTTCGCCGAAGCCGACGTCGTCGTCGAACGGAACTATCGCACTGCGACGACCGAGCACGCTTTCCTCGAGCCGGAATGCGCCATTGGCCGCCCGCTGGAGGGCGGGCGCGTCGAGGTGCTGGTCGGCTCTCAACAGCCATACACGGACAGGAACGATGTTTCCAAAGCCCTCGGTTTGCCTGCCGACCGTGTGCGGATACGCGGCGCGTTGATCGGCGGCGCATTCGGGGCGAAAGAAGACATCGCCGGACAGATTCACGTCGCGCTGCTGGCCCTGGCCACCGGCCGCCCGGTGAAGATGCTCTACGACCGGCATGAGTCGCTTCTCTTCCATCCCAAGCGCATCGCGGTCGCCATCCGAAACAAGGTGGGCGCGAAGAAGGACGGCACGCTCATGGCGGTCGAGACCGAACTCTACGGCAACGCCGGCGCGTATGCCT
>JACQED010000399.1 GCA_016200785.1 Chloroflexota bacterium | reverse complement strand
TGATCGTGCTGCCGCTCGTCGTCTGGCTCATCGCCGGGCAAGCGTTTATCACGGCGCACTACCAGGTGCGCTTCGGCAGTTACTACGTGCAGAGCATCGCGCAGATGCTCTACTGGCTTACACTCGGCTACGGCACGGGCCGAGGCGCGAACTTGGTCGGCCCGCCCTATTTTGCGCTTGTCATTTACTCTGAAGGGGATGCCTGGCCAATCTCGACATTCTTGTTCCCGCTCTTGGTCGCTGGCCTGTGTCTCGCATTGATCGCGCTATGGCGCAGGCTTGGGGTGAACGTCGCAGCCAGACTGCGGCGGCGCTCGGCCAACAGCGGCGAGACGTTGCCTGAGAACTCACTCTCACAGGCAGGTGGTCAGGGAATCCGCGACGCCGACATCGGGCTGTACGTCGTTTTCAGCCTTGGATTGACACTGACGCCGTTGATATACAAAGGTTCATTCGGTGAGCGATATCACGTCCTGTATCTCGTCGCCGTGCTGCTAGCGGCTGGGACGGTGCTCGAACGTTGGTGGCAGGCGCGCGATGGGCGTTGGGGTGCGCTGATCGCGCTCACCGGCCTCTATGTCGGCATTGGCCTCTCGTGGGCCGACTGGGTGAACGGCGTGCTGCGCCTTGGCTGGCCGTTCGTCGTCGCGGCCTGCGCGGGGATCGCGTGCGGGGCCGGCTACGCCGCCGCCCGACAAGTTGCCGTCAGGCGCGGGATTGTCGTCGGCGTCATCGGTCTGGCGGTCGCCCTTTCGCTGGTGCGCGGGCCGCTGCACTGGGGCCAGTTCGCCCCCTTTAGCCCGGAGCCGCGCTCCTGGATATTGGCTCAGATTCAGCAGCAGTATCATCCGGCGTTTTCTGATTGATGGCCAAACAGCCGCCATCGTCGCGGCAGTGGCAACTCGCGCTGGCCGATCTCCTCGAGTTCCGGTTCGAGGTCCGCGTTGCGGACTCGGAACATTCACAAACGATCTTCGGCTTGCTCCCGGCTCTTGTGCTGGCCGCCGGCCTGCGACTGTATGCCGTCCTGCGCTTTCCATTTCTGCACGATGAGCCGCGCCTCGCGGACGGACTGCACGGCATCATGGGCTATGGCCCGTCGGCGACGGTCGTCGGCAGTTGGCCGGGGAGTTTTTTCTTCGGCGGCCCGCTGGCGGGTGGGGCGCAGAACATTACGCCGCTGTGGTGGTGGCTCGACTTCGCCGTCCTCCGAGTGTGGCCGGGGAATGAGACGCTGGCGCTCCGGCTTCCGACGTTTGCGTTCGGACTGATCGGCATCGTCCTCTTTTACGGACTCGCGCGTGAATTGTTCGCGCCGCCGATCCCGGCGCTGCTCACCTGGCTGCTGGCCGTTGACGACATTTATCTGTGGCTGGGCACGAAGGCGCAGTTTGTCGAGCCGGCGATATTTGTTGCGGCGCTAATCGTGGCGCACGCCCTGCTCGTCTGGCGCAACAGATGGGCGGCGTTTGTGGCCGCCGGCCTCGCGGCGACGGCGGCGCTAGGATATTTTCTGCTCAAAGGTCTGATGCTCACGGCCCACGCGCTGGCGGTGGGCGCGGCGCAAGCCATTTGGCCGCGCGGCGACGGATGGCGGTTCGATTGGGGGCTGATCCTTCGGCGGGCGGTGGTCGGAGTCGCGATCGGCCTACCGCTGGTCGGCTGGCTCCTCGCCGCGCAAATGTACATTGACAGCAACTATCAAGTTCGCATCGGCGACGTTGGCTATTTTCACAGCATCGCCAAGATCGTTCTGGCCTTGACGTTGGGCTACGGAACGGTGGCTCACGCCGGACAGACGGGGTCGCCGGCGACGGCGCTGCTTTATTACTCTCACGCCGATGCGTGGCCAACGACGACGTTTCTCGCGCTGTGGATCGTCGCCGGTTTCGGATGGGCGGTTTGGACGCTCTACGCCCGACGGGATGAAAGCCGCGAGACACGCTGGCACGTCGCGCTGTACATTGTCATCGTCATCATACTTGGTCTTGCCCCGGTGATCTCGAAAAGCGTCGCCGGCGAGCGTTTCCACATGCCCTATTTCGCCGCCGCGTTGCTGGCGGTTGGGCTGGTATTGGAGCAACTGTGGCAAGGCGCAAAGGGATATGCGCTGAGCCGCTCCGTGCATCTGCGGCGGCTGATCGTTTTGGGCGTCATCATCGCGGGCGTTGCATTGTCACTCGTTCGCGGCCCGCTGGACTGGGGGTTGACTGCGCCGTACAGTCCCGAACCGTACAATGGCATACTACAGCTTGTTGAAGCGAAGTATCATCCAAAGTAATCTCACCTCTGCGCCTCTCCCGACGGGTTTTTCGTCGGGAGAGAGGGTCGGGGGATGAGGGCCGTGAGGTTTTCTGCATGACATTTCCCGTCCTCTCCATCATCGTCTTCACCCCCATCGTCGTCGGCATGTTGCTCCTGCTCTTCCCGGCGGAGCGCAAGTCGGAGATTCGCGTGGCGGCGCTGGCGGCGGCGGCGATCTGCCTCGGGCTGTCGCTGTTCGTCTATTTCTCGTACAACACGGCAGCCGGCGGCTATCAGTTCGTCGAGAAGTTCGACTGGGTGCCCGACTTCGGCATCTCGTACCACATGGGCGTGGACGGGATCAGTCTGCCGTTGGTCCTGCTCACCGGCATTGTCATCTTCACCGGCGTGCTGATCTCGTGGGGCATGGACGACCGGCCGCGCGAGTTCTTCGCCTTCCTGTTCATCCTCGCCACCGGCGTCTTCGGCACCTTCGTCTCGCTCGACCTGTTCCAGTTGTTCTTCTTCTACGAGATCGCGGTGTTCCCGATGTTCCTGCTGATCGCGATTTGGGGCTGGCAACAGACGCGCGAATACGCCGCGATGAAACTGACATTGTATCTGTTCATCGGCTCGGTCATCGCGCTGGTCGGCGCGTTGGCGATGTACTTCACCATCGGCAGACAGACCGGCGTCTACACGTTCGACATGCTCAAGATGTCGGAACTTCAGCAGTCGGGCGCGCTCAATTTGAACATCACGATCAACAGCCCGTTCACCGGCGCCGTCTGGATTAACCAGCCCTTTGAAATCGTCTGGTTCCCGTTCGTCTTCCTCGGCTTCGCGGTGCTGGCGGGCATCTGGCCGTTCCACAACTGGTCGCCCGACGGCCACGTCGCCGCGCCCACCGCCGTCTCGATGTTCCACGCCGGGGTGCTGATGAAGCTGGGCGCCTTCGCCGCCCTGCGTGTCGGCATCATGCTGCTGCCGGAGGGGGCGAAGTTCTGGATGCCGGCATTCGTCTTCCTCACCGTAGTGAACGTCGTCTACGGCGCGTTCATCGCCATGGTGCAGAAGGACTTCAAATACGTCATCGGCTTCTCGTCGGTGTCGCACATGGGGCTGGTCTCCATGGGCTTCGCCACGCTCAATCGGGTCGGCTACATCGGCGCGACGCTGCAAATGTTCTCGCACGGCGTCATGACGGCCCTCTTCTTTGCCGTCGTCGGGATGGTGTACGACCGCGCCCACACGCGCAACATCCCCGACCTCGGCGGCTTTGTGAAGAAGATGCCGTGGGCGGCGGTGGCCTTCATCATCGGCGGCTTCGTCTCGATGGGCATGCCGGGCTTCTCCGGCTTCATCGCCGAGCTGCCGATCTTCCTCGGGCTGTGGCAGGCGCGCGAGATTGCGCCGTACTACGTAGTCATCGCGGTGCTGTCGGCGACGGCGATTGTGGTGACGGCTTGCTACGTCCTGCGCGTCGTGCAGAACGTGTTCTTCGGCGAGTTCGACGAACACAAATACCACGACGGGATCGCCGACGTCACCGTGCTGGACAAAACGGCGATCGTCGTGCTGTGCTCCGTGCTCATTCTGCTGGGTGTGTTCCCGGCGCTTATGTACCCGCTGGTCTCGTCCGGCGTGGATTCGATTATGCGATTGCTCGGAGTTGCGTAGATGACCATTACTCCGTTTGAAGCGGCGCACCTTCTCGCGCTGCTGCCCGAAATTCTCCTCGTCGTTCTGGCCGGCCTGGTAATGGGCCTCGACCTCGTTTGGCCTGAAAGCCGGCGCCGCTCGCTCGGCCTCGTGGCCGCTATCGGCCTGTTCCTGATCGCCGGTGTTACGCTCATCTTCGGCCGCCCCGGCGAAACGCAGTTGATCTTCGGCGGAATGATCCGCGACGACTTCGCCGCGTTCATCTTTAGAATCGTCTTCCTGTTCGCTGGGGCGATCACCTGCCTGCTCTCGCTGGATGTGGAAGGGGTGGGGCGCAAGGGCGAGTACTACACCATCCTGATCGCCTCGGTGCTCGGCATGAACCTGATGGGCGCCGCCGCCGATTTGATCATGCTCTACCTCGCGATTGAGACGACGAGCATCACGCTCTACCTTCTGGCCGGCTATCTGCGCGAGGACGATCGCTCGGCTGAGTCGGGCCTTAAATACTTCCTGTTCGGCGCGTTGACCTCGACGGTGATGCTGTACGGCCTCAGCCTGCTCTACGGTTTCACCGGCCAGACCGGCTACTACGCCATCGCCGAAAAGCTGGCCTCCGGCGCGGTGCCGTCGCTGCCGATCATCATCGCCCTGATCCTGATCGCCGTCGGCTTCGGCTTCAAGGTGGCCGCCGTGCCGTTCCACTTCTGGACGCCCGACGTTTACGAAGGCGCGCCAACGCCGATCACCGCCTTCATTTCGGTCGCGTCGAAGACAGCCGGCTTCGCCGTTCTGATGCGCTTCTTCCTCGCCATCTTCCCCCCGGCGGTGACGCCCTCCTGGAACGCGATGATCATGGCGATGGCTGCCGTGACGATGACGCTGGGCAACGCGCTGGCCATCCCGCAGAAGAATATCAAGCGCCTGCTGGCGTATTCGTCTATCGCCCACGCCGGCTACGTCTTAGTCGGATTCGTCGCTTTTTCACAGCGCGGCGCGGCGGCGGCGATTTTCTATTTGATCACCTATGTGCTGACGAACCTGGCCGCGTTTACGGTGGTCATCGTGTTCGCGAAAGCGGCTGGCTCGGAGCAAATTTACGACTACGCCGGACTCAGCCGCCGCTCGCCGGGACTCGCCCTCGCGCTGCTGGTGGCGTTTTTGTCGCTGGGAGGCATGCCGCCGCTGGCGGGTTTCTTCGCCAAGTTCTACGTCTTCGCCGCCGCCGTCCAGTCCGATCTCATCTGGCTGGCCGTGGTCGGCGTGCTGAATGCGATCGTCGGCCTATACTACTATCTCGTCGTGTTGAAGGTCGTCTACGTCTATCGCTCGGAGAACGACGACAAGCCGATCGCCGTGCCGCGCCCTTATTCGTTTGTGCTCGGCCTGATGGTGGTGGGCATTCTCGTCCTCGGCACCGCCTCGGCTCCGTGGTTCACTTGGGCGATGTCGGCGGCGAAAAACCTGTTCTGACAATGACCGCTCAAGAACCTAAACAGGACGGCAAGCAGTACGTGCTGAACTTGACGCTGGCCGGCTTCGCCGGGCAGGTTGGGTTCCTGACGCTGATCATTATCATCGGCGCGCTCATCGGCGGCTTGTGGCTGGATCAAACCCTGCGCACTAAACCGCTCTTCACGATCCTGATACTTCTGGCTAGTGTGCCTGTGACCATTTTTGTCATGTACCGCGTGGCGATGGGCTTCGTGACAAGAATCAAGCCGGGCGCGCAAGCGCGGCCAGAGCCGGCGCAAGAGAAAGCGGATCATCCATAGCCTGAGAGGAGGAATATCCGAGTGAGTGAGATTGCTGAGAAACGCACCCCGATCAAACGCTGGCTCGTCCTGGGCCTGATCCTGCTGGGCATCTACTTCGGCTTCATCGCCGGCGGCATCTTCAAGCCGACCAGCCCCGCGGTGAAACTGCCCGGCGAGCCGATCTGGCCGGGCGTGCCGATCACCAACACCCTGCTCGCCACGTTCATCGCGGACCTCATCCTTATCGCGATCGCGCTTTTTAGTGTGGGCGGCTTCGTGCGAAGCAAGAAGGATGTTCCCGCCGGCTTCTACGGCTTCTTCGAGTTCCTGGTCGAGTTCCTATGGAACACGACCGAGGGCGCGGCAGGAAAATGGGCGCGGCGGTTGTTCCCATGGATGGCGACGATCTTCTTGCTCGTCTTCACTGCCAACATGGTGAAACTCGTGCCCGGTTTCGAGAGCATCGGGTATCTGGAAAAGGCGGAAGGGAGCGCGAAGGGTTACGCACCGGCTCGCCTATTCGGGAACGTGTTCGCGCTCGACGGCACGAAAGAAGTGCCGCACGCCGAAGGGGAGGCGGCCGGCGAGGGCGGCGTGTGTGCCTCGTGTGAGGTCGTGCCCTTCCTGCGCGGCTCGGCCACCGACCTGAACTTCACCTTCGCGCTCGCGGTGATCGCGGTGGTGATGATTCAGGTGTTCGGCGTGTGGGCGCTGGGCGGATCGTACTTCACCAAGTTCATCAACACCAGAACCATGTTCGGCGGGGGGATATCCGGGATGTTCGGCGTGATCGACTTCGGCGTCGGCCTGCTCGAACTGGTCAGCGAGTTCGCCAAAATTCTCTCGTTTGGCTTCCGGTTGTTCGGCAATATCTTCGCCGGGGCGCTCCTGCTCGCGATCCTGGGCGCGCTGACGGTTGTCGTCGTCCCGACCGGCCTGTATCTGCTCGAAGTATTCGTCGGCTTGATTCAGGCTTACGTTTTCGCCATGCTGGCGCTGGTCTTCATGAGCCAGGCGGTGGTGAGCCACCATGGCGGGGAAGGGCACTAAAATCCCAAATCCCAAAGGCCAAATTCCAAATTGTCAATCTCTAATCTCTGATCCTGAGTGGAGGAATCGAAAACCATGAACGATCCTGAAGTTTTCCTGCATGCAATGCGCTTCATCGGCGCGGGGTTGGCCATGACCGGCGCGATCGGCGCGGGCGCCGGGGTGGGCATCGTGGTCAACGGCGCGGTGCAGGCCATGGGCCGCAACCCGGATGCGACCAGCATAATCCAGACGAACATGATCCTCGGCATTGCTTTCGCCGAAGCCGTCGCGATTTACGCGCTGGCCGTCGCATTGATCATCATCTTCGCCGCCTGAAAGGAGCAGCCCATGGAAGCGCTTGGTATTAACCTGGGCTATTTCCTGGTCCAGTTACTCAACTTTCTGATCTTGCTGATTGTGCTGTACGCCTGGGCGTATAAGCCGATCTTGAAGATGCTCGACGACCGCAAGGAGAAGATCGCTCAGGGCCTCGAAGACGCGCGGATCGCCGCCGAGGCTCGCGGCAACGCCGAGCGCCAGGCCGAGAAGATCGTCGCCAACGCGCAGGTCGAAGCGGCCAAGATCGTCAGCGAGGCGACGGGGCGCGCCGAGAAAGCCGCCGCCGACGTCCGCGCCGCCGCCGAGGCCGAAGTGGTGCGCATCAAGAAAGCCGCCGCCGAAGACGCCGTGCTCGAGCGCAATCGTGTCCTCGGCGAAGTGCGCAATCAGGTAGCCGCGCTGGCGATGGCCGCCGCGAACAAGATCGTCGGCGAAGCGCTCGACGAGCAGCGCCAGCGTACGCTGATCGCTGAATTCTTCAGCGGCGTCAAGGCCGGCAAGGTCACCGTTCTCGATGCCAGCCAGGCCTCGGGCGCGGCGGCGGAAGTGACGAGTGCCCTGCCACTCACCGAGACCGAGCAGGCGGCGGTCAAAAGCGACCTGAAAGGTGTCTCGTCCATCTCCTTCCGCGTTGACCCGACCATCCTCGGCGGCCTCGTCGTCCGCGTCGGCGACAAGATTCTCGATGGCTCGGTCGCCGGGAAACTCGAAGGGTTGAGGCAGGCGATGCGGTGATGGCGGATGGCCTTTCATTGATCGCCGGTCGGAGGTACAATAGGCGCAGGATGAGGCAACTCCAATGAGCGCACTTCCGGCAGAAGCCGCTGTCCGTTGGACCAGCGCTGATCTCGAACTGCTTCCCGACAATGGGGCGCGATACGAGATTGTCGAAGGAGAGTTGTTTGTGTCCAAACAGCCTCACTGGCATCATCAGAAGACGAGCGGGCGCATTTTCGCCGCGCTGGATAGCTGGGCGGTCGAGGCGGGGCACGGCGATACTTCGCACGATCCGGGAGTAATTTTCGACGATGAGAACGACGTGGCGCCCGACGTGGCCTGGGTGAGCAGTGAAAGGCTGCTCGTTGTGCTTGGCGAAGATGGCAAACTGCACGGCGCGCCCGATCTGGCTGTCGAAGTGCTATCTCCCGGCTCAACCAATGTTCAAAGAGACAAGAAAGCCAAACTCAAATTGTACTCTCAGCGTGGCGTGCGCGAATACTGGGTGGCTGATTGGCGCGCCAAGACGATAGAAATATATCGGCGCGAGGTCGCCGAACTGAAGTTGGCCGCCACGCTGTACGCCGGAGACGAACTGACCTCGCCGTTGTTGCCGGGATTCAAAGTGTCGGTCGCTCGGTTGTTTCCTGGCTAAGACGATTTCCCATGTATGTCGGCTGGGGTGCGTGGAGCACTGGGCCTATGCCGGCAAAGGGACGTAGAACATGCCTGACGTAACTGCTCTTCCGATTGAGACGGCAGTCCGCTGGACGATTGCCGATCTGGAGTCATATCCCATCGTCGAGGGCAACAGATACGAGATCATCGAGGGAGAGTTGCTCGTGTCCACTCAACCACACGTCGATCATCAAGAGGCGTGCAACAACTTCGCGTTTGAGTTGACCGCCTGGGTTCGCGCGGGCGGTGGCGGAAGGGTGATCCCCGCCCCCGGCGTGATCTTCGACCCCGAGAATGCCGTCGCGCCGGACATTGTGTGGGTGAGTGGCGAACGTGCGCCGCACGTCGTCGGCGAAGACGGCAAACTCCACGACGCGCCGGAACTCGTAGTGGAAGTGTTATCGCCCGGCGCGGTGAACATGCGGCGCGATCGCGAGGCCAAACTCCGGCTGTATTCGGTGCGGGGTGTTCGTGAATACTGGATTGCCGACTGGCAAGCGAAGAGTCTGCAAGTGTATCGCCGTGAAGGCGCGGCCCTGAAGCTGGCCGCCACTCTCTACGCTGGTGACGAACTGACCTCGTCGCTCCTGCCCGGCTTCAAGGTTCCGGTGGCAAGGCTGTTTCCGGCATAGAGAGACAATTCCTACCGCAAGACGAAAGCCCCGGTTTCGGCAACCGGGGCTTTTTGGTCCTCGTTGGCATTCTCCTGACCGGGCGGTATAATCGCAGTAATGGAAGAAACAGAATTGCTGGCGCTGATTGCCGGCGGAGAAACGCAGACGGTCGAATTCAAAGAGCGACTCGGTCCCGGCCCGGACGAGACCGCAGATGACTTATGCGCTCTGGCGAACGGCGACTCGCCCGGCGCTCTCATTATCGGCGTGGCCGACGATGGGTCGGTTGTCGGCGTGGGGCAACCCGGCCGCGTGGAGACACAGTTGGCGGATGTCTGTCGGAACAACCTTGAGCCCCCGATCAAGCCGCTGTTCGAGCATGTGAGCGTTGGCGGGCAAGTCGTTCTGGTGGCGACGGTGTATGGCCGAGACCGCCCTTACCGCACGAACCGGGGCAAACACTTGTTGCGCGTCGGTTCCAGTAAGCGACTGATGAGTCGCGAAGAAACCCTCCGGCTTTTTCAGCAGAGTGGCGCGCTGGTCTACGACGAGGTTGTCGTCGCAACAGCCAGCCTTGCCGATCTTGATCGCGAGGCATTCGAAGCCTATTTTCGCCAGCATTACGACCCGGATTTGTGGAACACGCTTTCGTGGGAACAACTGCTCGTCAACATGAGACTCGCTCAGACGGTTGGGTCTGAAGTCCGCCCGACCATC
>JACQED010000398.1 GCA_016200785.1 Chloroflexota bacterium | reverse complement strand
GGAGTTCGTGAAGAAGATGAAGCCCGGCGATCTGATCGTCGCCGACTCGAACTTCGGTTGCGGCAGTTCGCGCGAGGTCGCGCCGATCAGCCTCAAGGCCGCCGGGGTGTCGGCGGTCATCGCCAAGTCATTCGCGCGCATCTTCTTCCGCAACGCCATCAACATCGGCCTGCCGATTCTGGAATGCCCGCAGGCTGTGGATGGCATCCGCGAAGGGGACGAGATCGAAGTGGACGCGGCCACCGGCACGATCCGCAACCTGACCAAAGGCGAAACCTATCGGGCCGAGCCGTTCCCCGAGTTCCTGCAACGCATTATTGATCGGGGCGGCTTGCTGGCGTACGTCGAAGAGAGGCTGGCAGAACGGCAACAGCCGGTTTAACCACAAAGGCACAAAGACACCAAGAACCCTTCGTGGTCTTCGTGCCTTCGTGTCTTCGTGGTGAGTCCGTACAGGGAGACCATGATCGGCTTCACATTGACCGACGAACAACGCGAGTTCCGCGACCTCGCCCACAAGTTTGCAGAGAAAACCATCCGCCCGGTCGCGCCCGAGGCAGACGAGAAAGAAGAAGTGCCGTGGGAAGTCCTCGACAAGGCCTTTCAGGCCGGGTTGATGACGTATTTCATTCCCGAGCGCTACGGCGGCGGGGGAGTGGAAAGCGTGCTCACCAAAGCGATCGTGGATGAAGAGGTCGCGTGGGGGTGCGCCGGGGTGTGGACAATCGTGGGCGGCGTCGCGCTGGCCGCCACGCCCATTCTACTCGCGGGCGACGAAGAGCAGAAAATGAAGTATCTCAGCCGCTTGTGTGAACCGGGCGAGCATGGCCACCCCCGCCTCGGCGCGTATGCCCTCACCGAGCCGGGCGCCGGCTCCGACCCGGCCGGGATGATCACCAACGCCCGCCGCGAGAAGGGCAAATACATCCTCAACGGCTACAAGACCTTCATCACCAACGCCGGCATCGCCGACGTCTATGTCGTCTTCGCCAGCGTAGACCCGGCGCGCGGCACCGACGGGATCACCGCCTTCATCGTCGAGAAAGATTGGCCGGGCGTCAATCCGGGCAAAAAAGAAAAGAAGTTGGGCATTCGCGCCTCGCGCACCGCCAGCCTCGCCTTCGAGGACGTGGAAGTGCCGGTCGAGAATCGGCTGGGCGGAGAGGGCGAGGGATTCAAGATCGCGATGCGCACCTTCGACGTCACGCGCTCTCACATCGCCGCCGGGGCCATCGGCATCGCCCGTGCGGCGTACGAGTATTCACTCGGCTACTCACACGAGCGGCGGCAGTTCGGCAAGCCCATCTTCTCGTTCCAGGCTATCGCCTTCATGCTGGCAGACATGGCGATGCAGATCGACGCGGCGCGTCTCCTGACGTGGCGCGCGGCGTGGCTGTACGACAACGGCCAATCTTGCACCACCGAGGCCAGCATGGCCAAAGCCTTCGCCGCCGACGTGGCGATGAAAGCCACGACCGACGCCGTGCAGATTCTCGGCGGCTACGGCTACATGCGCGAGTACCCGGTCGAGAAATGGATGCGCGACGCGAAGATCATGCAGATTTACGAGGGCACGGCGCAGATACAGAGGCTGGTGATTTCGAGAAGGCTGAAAGGGTGAGGCTATGGCTGTAGCAACGTCAGCAACTTGCCCAACACTTCTAAAACCGTCTCTGCCGGTAACTTGGAGAGCAACTCCGCCTTTCGCACACGCCAATCAAGGCACTTCACTTGGTCGGCCAATATGACACCTGTAACCGGTTGGCCCTCCGGTATCAAGACTTCAAATGGATAACCCTTTACTTGATTCGTGGTGGGGCAAAGTACGGCAAGCCCAACTTTGCCGTTGTAGGCCGCTGGCGACAACACGAGCGCAGGCCGTCTGCCTGCTTGCTCATGTCCTGCTTGAGGATTGAGCGTGATCCAGACGACGTCGCCGCGTTCGGGTACGTAGGCCATGAGGCTTACCAGACCTCGTTGCCGACTGCGAAGCCGGTATTGATTTCGTAATGAAGGTTTTGTTCGGTAATCCCGGCGAGAAGTTCCTCGAGGGTGAACACGAATCTGCGGGTGGGAAAGATAATGATCTTACCACCGGCAAGAGATAGCTCGACCTCCGAGCCGGGTTCGAGATTGATTTCAGAGGCGAAGGATTTGGGAATGCGAAGCGCGAGACTATTGCCCCACATTTGAACTTGTGCTCTCATGGCCGTATCCTATCGGTTGTATCTACAAAGAAGATACGACGAGATTCGCATTCCGTCAAGGGGCAGATTGAAAGAAAGGACAAGCATGAAAACCTACAACATCGGAGTGATCGGCGGCGACGGCATCGGGCCGGAGGTGGTGCGAGAGGGTCTCAAGATTCTACGCGCGGTCAAGGACGGATTCGACTATAACTTCGTCGAATACCCCTACAACAGCGAGCATTATCTGAAGACGAAAGAACTCGTCCCCGAGCGGGTGATTGACGAGTGGCGGGCGCTCGACGCCGTGTTCCTCGTCGCGATCGGCCACCCGGCGGTTGAGCCGGGGCTGGTCGAGCGCTCGATCATCATGGGCCTGCGCTTCGGCCTCGACCTGTACGTCAACTTGCGCCCGGTCAAACTCTACGCCGAGCACCTGTGTCCGCTCAAGGGCAAAGGCCCGGCTGACGTGGATTTCGTCGTGGTGCGCGAGAACACGGAGGATGCGTATGCCGGCGTGGGAGGTATTTTCAAGAAAGGCACGCCGGACGAGGTCGCGGTAGCCGAGATGATCTTCACGCGCCGAGGCACCGAGCGCGTGATGCGGTACGCGTTTGAGTTAGCGCGAGAAAGAGCAAGGGCGAGGGCCAAGAGCGCGAACGGCAATTCGCAACCCCACGGGGGCGCTCCGCAATCTGCAATCCGCAATCCGAAATTGACGATGGTGGACAAAGCCAACGCCATCCGCGCGCAAGACTTGTGGACTCGGACTTTC
>JACQED010000415.1 GCA_016200785.1 Chloroflexota bacterium | reverse complement strand
TGGCCCTCGGTGATGGCGCGCGAGCGCCAGGGTGGGCCGTAGTTGCCCTCGAACGGCGACGCGCCGACGAAGATCACGAACTCGCTGTTGCGGAGATCGGCCTGCCAGTAGAACTTGTCGCCGCCCTGCCACTTGCCGTCGAGGAACTTCTCGGACATAGCCTTGCCGGAGAAGTACAGCGAACCCTGGCAGACGGTGGTGTGGCCGTGCGTGTTGGTCGAGCCGAAGCCGTCGCGCATGAAGCGGTTGATGAAGTCGCTGCGCCCGCCCTTCAGCCGTCCCCAGGCAAAGACCACCTGATTATTCTTCGGGCCGAAGTCGGGATGGTCGGGGTCAATCAGCGCCTCGAGGTAATCGGCGAACGTCGTCTTGAATTCGGCCAGCAGGCCGGCTTTCTTCTCGGCGTCTTTCTCAGCGAGGATGGCCTTGACCGCCGCCGCCATGTCGCCGGCGACTTTCGAGTCGGTCAGGACGTAGGATTCTTTCAGGCCGGGGACGTGCCCCTCGCCGAACAGATCGCCGCCGTTCACGATCTCGCCGAGCGCGGTGTCGAAGTCTATCGTCGTCCACTGCCCCGCGCCGCGCGCCGTGCCGGGCTGGCGCTTGAGGACTTTGACGATACGGTACGGGTCGTAGGCGGTTTGCAGTCCGGCCTGCCCCTTCGGGCAGATGGCGCCCTCGATCGTTCCCGCTTCGCCGATGGGCGTGCCGTAGGCCAACTGCGGCGTCATCGTCCACGGGCTGTAGGGGTTGCCGTCAATCTTCACGGCGACGCCCTGCTGGAGTTTGACCTTGATGCCGCAGACGGTGTTACATTGCAGGCAGACGGTATTGATCTGATTCGCCGGGTCGGCCAGCGCGTAGGCCGGAGGCTGGCTCTCGTCGGCCAGCGCGCGCTGAACTTGCGGCAGGGCGCCAAGGAAGGCTGCCGGGCCGCCGGCGATAGAAGAGAGTTTGAGAAAGTCGCGGCGGGTGAGGCCGCAGTTCGCGGGTTGACCGGGAATTTGAGATTGGAGATTTGAGATTGGGGATTGGCTGTTCATGTTACGCGCTCCTGATGTGGCTTATCGCATATGGCTTATGGCATATCGCGCATGGCTCACGGCGTATTCGCCAGCCCGACGATGCCGAGCGTCACCGCCCATTCCATCAGGCTGGGGAAGTAGGAGTAGCCGAGGCGCGGGTCGTTGAACGCCGTCCGCAGGGCCTCCAGTTCGGGCACGGTCAACGCCGGGAAGACGATGTTGGCGCGGGCGACGGCGAAGCCGACCAGCACCAGCACGCCCATCCAGCCGGCCCAGCCGTTGTGCTTTGCCAATTTCGGCTGGACGAGCACGACGAGCGGCACGATCGTGCCGAGGCCGATCTGCAATATCCAGAACGCCCACCAATATGTGCCGAACATCACTTCGTTGACGGCGGCGACGTTCATCGGGATGCCGCCGTACAGGCTCTGCGAGAAGTCGGCCCACAGGAAGTAGATTTTCACCAGTTGAAGCACCACGGTCGTCAGGCCGAGCACCCACAGTTGCTGCGGGCGGCGCGCGTCGTCCGTTGCGCCAAAGAGGCCGACGACGACCAGCATCAGCCCCGCGCCGGAGGCCAGCGAGAAGACCGGGAACTGCGCCGGGAACAGGCCGATGTGCCAATACGGGCGTGCAGCCTGTACGCCGATCAGCGCGCCCACCCCGCCGCTCAAGAACACCGACAGGAACAGGCCGACGATCATCAGCGGCTTGAGCCAGGCCGATTTTTCCGACTGGATGACGAGGATTAGCGAGACCAGCGCGATCGCGCCGAACAGAGTGTAACCCCACACCATCTGCGCCATCACCGAGAAGGGGTTACGGAACAGATACACTTCCCAGATGCGCTCCATGTGGCCGAGGTCGAACCAGATGGAGAGCAGGCCGGCCGCCAGCGTGACGAGCGCACCCCACAGTGCGGCGCGGCCCGTGCCTTTGAACAGCGGGATATTGAACAGGTAATCGAACGTGGCGAACATGAACGCGCCGGCCGAGATGCCGACGAAGAACAGATACATCGCCACCCACAGCCCCCACACCACGTAGGAGCCGTAGGCCGCGTTTTCGTGGCCGGTGGTCAGCCGGACAAGCACGCCCCAGACGCCGAAGAGGAGCGCCAGCGCGGCGAGGGCGTAGAGGGTTCGTTTGAGAGTCATTGTGTCCTCCGCGTATGGCAAATGGCTGATGGCGTATGGCCGAAGGCCGATTGCCATTCGCTATCTGCCATCTGCAATCAGCCACAAACAATCACGTCAGGTAATACACCCTCGGCTCGGTCCCCAAGTCCTCTTTGAGCCGCATGACGTTCGGGCTGGCGACGAGTTCCGACACGAGTGAGTCGGTGTCATTCGCGTCGCCGAAGAAGGTGGCCCTGCCGATGCAGGTGGTGGTGCAAGCCGGCAGCATTCCCTCCGCCAGCCGATGCAGGCAGAAGTGGCATTTGCGCACGTTGCCGATGGGCGATTCGTCGCGCCCCGCGCGGGCATACGCTTCGCGGTATTCGAAGTTGGCCGCCCGCTCGTAGTTGTCGGCCGTCGCCTGCCCGACGATCACGCCCTCGGCTTCCGCCGTGCCGCGGGTGTAGGTCGCGCCAAAGTCAAAGGTGCGGGCGGCGTAGGGGCAGGCGGTGACGCAGTAGCGGCAGCCGATGCACTGATCGTAGTCAATCACCACCACGCCGTTTTCGTCTTTGTACGTGGCCTCCACCGGACAGACCGGCACGCAGGGCGGATTGTCGCACTGCATACACGGCTTGGGCAGGAAAGTGCGGGTGACGTTCGGATACGTCCCGATCTCTTGCTCCATCACCGGGCGATAGACGACGCCCGGTGGCAGTTTGTTTTCTGCGACGCACGAGATAGTGCAGGCCGAGCATCCGACGCACTTGCGCAGGTCGATGACCATGACCCAGCGGCGCTCTCCGGGCTTCTTTTGCAGCGCCCTTTGGAGCTCTGCCTGCATTCGCAGGAGCGTGTCGGAACCCTTTTTCGCTTCGACGGAGGGCGGAGCGGCGAGTCGGTCATCCACCGCTGCGACGGCGCGCCCAGGCTCGGTATTGAGCGCGGTGACAAAGGCCACAGCGGCCCCGGCGGACTTGAGGAAAGTTCGCCGGTCAACTGTGGCAGTAGCGGGGTTGCTCATAGAGTGGACCTCCTTCGAGATAGGACGAACTGGAACCGGCCCGGTGGGGCTTGATGGCACTATAGGTCAACTCCGCCGCGTCGGGAAGCGGGAAAAGTCCGAATGTTGGATTGCATTTGTAGGGAAGAGTCCCCGAATCTGGCCGGGGGCTGTGGGGAAAAGTCTGATTGGAGGAAGGCTATCTGGATTCGTCCAGCAGCCCTTTGCCCAGCGCGTACTTCACCAGCGTCGCGCGGGAGCGGAGGCCCAGTTTTTCCATGCCGCGCGCCCGGTACGTTTCTGCCGTCTTCGGGCTGATCGAGAGGCGCTCGGCAATCTCCGCGCTGGTGTGGCCGAGCGCGACCAGGACGAGGACTTCACGTTCCCGTTCGCTCAATTCGTCCCACGGGTCGCGGGGGATGGCCGGGGAGTCGGGCAAGAGGTCTTCAATCAGGGCTTTCGTCAACGAGGGATGGACGTACACCTCGCCCCGCATCACCGCGCGAATGGCCGAGAGAAGTTCGTTGTCGGCGGCCTTCTTGAGCACATAGCCGGCGGCCCCGGTGCGGAGCGCCTGCCGCAGATAACTCTCGTCGTCGTGCATGGTAAGGATGAGCACGTGGGATTCGGGCGCGGCCTTTCGGAGAAGCGGCAGGGCTTCGAGGCCGCTCAGGCCGGGCATCGTCAGGTCGAGCAAAATGAGGTCGGGCTTGAGTTCGCCTGCCAGTTTCAGCGCCTCGCTGCCTTGCCCTGCTTCGCCGACGACCGTCAAGTCGGGCTGAGCGTCGAGCAGCATCCGAAGCCCGGCGCGCAGGACGGCATGGTCGTCGGCCAGGAGAATCGTAGTCATCGTGCCGGCACCTCCACGAAGATGCTCGTGCCCCGCCCGGGTTCAGACTCAATGATCAATCTGCCGCCCAGCAATTCGGCGCGTTCACGAATGCCGAATAGTCCGAGCCGTTGTTGCGCCTTGCCGGCGCTGGCCGGATCGAATCCCACCCCATCATCTTCGACAATCGCCAGCACCTTGCCATCGCGGCGTTCGAGCAAGACACTGACGGTGCGCGCTCTGGCGTGACGGCCCACGTTGGTCAATGCCTCCTGCACGATGCGGTAGAGCGCGGTCTCCAGGGTCGGATCGAGGCGCTGATCGGCCAGGCCGTGAACGGCGAGATCGATCGTCAGCCCGAAGCGGCGGCGGCACTCGGTCACGTAGCGTTCGAGGGCGGCCGGCAGGCCCATGTCGTCCAGCACACTCGGGCGCAGTTGCAGCGCGAGGTCGTGAACCGCTTCCAGCGTGTGGGAGGCGACGGCGCGCAACTCCTCGGCCCGGGCTTGTACTTCGGGCGACGGACAGGCGTCGGTCAGAGTGCGCAGGCCGACCATCAGCGAGGTGAGCGCCTGACTGGTGTCGTCGTGCAGTTCGCGGGCAATGCGTTTGCGCTCCTCTTCCTGCGCGGCGATGGCGCCCTTGACGTACTCGCCCCGGAGTTTCTCGCGCTCGGCCCGTTCTTGGGCGGCCCGTGCCAGGTCCTCGGTCATCCGGTTGAAAGCCTCCGCCAGCTCGCCAATCTCGTCGTCGGCCCAGGGCACCAGCCGTTGAGAGAGATCGGCTCGCCCCACGGCCTGTGTCGCCTGCACCAGATTCAGGATGGGGCGGGTGAGGATCCACGTGAGGAACGCGGCAGCGGCGACGCCGACGGCCGAGACCAGCACGGTCGTGAGCAGGAGTTGCGCCGTGACCGCATTCACCGCCTGCCGCACACTGGTCTCTGACAGGCCCACCCGCGCGATCCCTGCCCGGCCCTCGAAGATCGGAACGGCCGTGTCCCACACGACGCCCTCGTCGGTGTTCAGCGGCCGGGTGCGGTGGTGTTCGGTCGGCGCGACCGTGTTGGCCGCGAGCAGATCGGGCGGAAAGCCGGAACCGAAAGTGTGGGCCAGCACCTGCCCTTCGGGATCGAGGATGAAGGCGTAGCGGACGTTCTGGTTGTTGGCCTGCGTTTCGGTGATCAACTGGTGCAGCGCATAAAGGTCGTTCACCAGAATCAGATCGGTGGCGCGGGCGGCCAGGTCGCGCGTGACCGAGGCGCTCTGTTCCAGCAGTTGCAGCGTCAGCGTGCGAGTGAGCGCGGCGCGCACTTGGACAGTGACGCCGAGGCCGAGGACGAGCACCAGACCGAGGACGATGCCGAGGATCTTGGTGCGGACGCTGACCCCGCCGACCAGGGCCCAAAAGCGGTCGAACAACTTGCCGCGCGTCATGGGAGCAAGCCGACCTCGGCCTCCAACTCGCGCACCGAGTCGTAGGCCCGGTCGTCAATCTCCACGAAGCGGTCAATGCCCAGCGTCGCCAGTAGGATACGTCCATCTGGATCGCCGGCCATGCCCAACAACAGATCGCGCAGTTCGACCCGGAGTTGCGGGCGAATGTTCGGGCCGACGACGACCGGCGGGATACCGAATGGCGGCGAGCGGTGAATCACACGCACTCGCTCGGCGATGGACGGGTCGCGCTTGACGGCATATTCATACACCAGGCTGTCCACCGCCGCGCCGTCGGCCACCCCTTCGACCACAGCCCGGATCGCATCGTCGTGGCTGTAGGTGAAGAAGGTTCGGGCGAAGAAGGTCTGCGGCGTCTCGCCGAATTCGTGGACGAGGAACGTCGGGTAGAGCCGCCCGGTGTTCGACATCGGGTCGGTGAAGGCGAAGACTTTGCCGCGCAGGTCGGCCATGCTTTGCGCCGGACTGCCCGCCGGAACGATGAGGAAGGAGTAGTAGACGGTTTCGCCGTTGACCTGGGGTGCGAAGAGCAACTGCATCCCGAAGTCGCGCGCCCCGGCGACGTAGGCGCTGGTGCAGACGAAGGCGACATCCACGTACTCCTTCTGCACAAGATCGTTGATCTCCGCATACGTCCGGCGTTGGACGAGTTCGACCGGGCGATTGAGTTTGGCGCTCAAGTAGTCGAGCAGAGGCTGATAACTCTCCGCCGTGCCTCTGGGGGAGATGACCGCCGCCACCGCCACGCGGAGCGGCACGATGTCGCCCGACGCGCTGGCCGGGAGCGGCTGGAGGTCGGAGAGATGAATCACGGACTCCGCTGGAGGAGAGGCGCAAGCCGCCAACAACAGCACGCCGAAGATCAGGATCAAACGACGCATGGAACACCTGCTTATCGCAAACTTGACCGGAGGTGGCTGAATTGTTCCGCCGAAGATAGGACAGGGGTAGAGAGAATCGTCATTGAAACGGCGTGACACTTCTCCCCGAATCCGACAAGGGCAACGTGCTGCCACCCACGTTGCCCTTGCCTCAAGGAGAATGCTTCACACTCGCGCCGGCAGGTTCGCCGGGGCCTGCTTACGGCGACGGGAGTGACCGGATATACGCGACGATATCGGCCAACTCCTGCTCGCTCAGTATATCCTCGTTAAACGCCGGCATCGGCTGGCGGCCGGCGCGCACCACGAAGGCCAGCGTCTCGTCGTCGGCGTACTGCACTCTGAAGTCCGTCGAGTTCTGCGCCGGGCCGACCTTCGCCTCCGGCGCGTGACAGCCGTAGCATTTGGAGCGATACAGCGCCTCGCCGCGCGCCGCCTCGCCGGGCCCGGTCTGCGGCACGACGAATGCCGGCCCGATCGGCCTTTCCGCGACGCCGGCGACGAAGGGCTGGATCAAACTGAGCAGTGCCAGAAGGGGGATGAGCACTAAAGCAGAGATGAGGTAGAAGCGCATGGGACACTCCCAATTGCGGATTGCAGATTGCGGATTGAACCTCCAATCAACGATCGGCAATCAGCCATGATCGGCGACTTCCGACTGGACGAAGGCCAGCATGAAGGCAGCCAATGCCCGATAGACAGCGCGGGCTTCGTCTTGCGTATTCGACAGGCGCGCGACGAACTGCGGTAGCCACGGCCACAGGTGATCGCGCAGGAACGCGCGCTGGCGTTCGCGCCACTCGACGGCTTGGGCCGAGTCTCCGCGCACTTCGGCGTCGGCCTCGCGCGCGCACAGGTGTTGCATGAATTGCAGTTCGAGCGCGAGGTGATCGGGCACGCGCGGCTGGCCCGGCGCGATTTCGACGCCGGCTTCACCGTAGAGAGCCTCAACCGCCGCCGCCGCCGCTCCCCACAACTGCGGCTTCCCATTCGATGAGGGGTTCAAGTACAGCGAGGCGTACGGCGGCGCATAATCTGCGCCGGGCCCGACCAGCAGCCGCGTGTAGGCCTGGCTCATCTCGTCGAGCGGCGCTGGCCTGAGGCCCGGCACGGTCTTCACCCAGGCCTCCATCATTTGTGGCGTGGGCGGATCGCCGAACGCGGCGGCGAGGAAGTTGTACAGCGAGGCGCGGGCCAAAGAAGTTTCCATATCTTACAGTTCGGGAAGACGGATGGTTAGGTGGTTGGGTGGTTGCGGTATCCTCGACTCACCAAACCACCTAACAACCCAACCACCTATCACACGCGGTAGACCTTCACACACACCTCTTTGTGCAGCGCCATCCCCGAAATCGGATCGCTGATGGTTTTATTGAAACTGCCGTCCGCTGTTCCTTTGCCTTTGGCGATGTGCCCCAGCCCCCAGTGGCCGAAGCCATGTTGCCAACCGACCACTTCGGGATGGATGCCCTGTGTAACGCGGGCCAACGCCTTCGCTTTGCCGTAGGGCGACTCGACCCAGATTTCGTCGCCGTCCTTCAGGCCGAGGCGCGCCGCCGTCACTGAGTTGATCGCCAGCCGGTTCCAGCCCATCAACTCGATCAGCCACGGATTGTTGAACGTGCGCGAGTGGGTGTGACTGGATTCTTTCCAGTTAATCAAGTACAGCGGAAAGTCGGCGTTCGGGAACCAGTCGCGCGGGGTGTAGACCGGCTGGGCATCGATCGCGTTGCCGTTGCGATCTTTCCTGGCGGCGGCCTGCGCCGACGTGAACTCGATGAGCCGCGAGGGCGTGCTCCAGCCTTTGAGGAACTTGCCATCGCGCCGGAAGCCCTTTTCACTGCCATCCGCGCCCTTGAGTATCCCCTTCGCGTCAACGTAGCCCCACAATTTCCCGTCCTTGTCGAGGATGATCTGTTGCACCTTATCGTCCATCTTCGCATCGGCGGGAACGTCGAGCGCGGAGCCGTCGGGTTTGTGAGCCGCGCCCCGATCGTCTTTGAACCCGAGGATCGTCTTGCCGTCGGCGGATTTGACGATGGCATAGCCGGTCTTGGTCTGCGCCCCATCCGGCAGGTGGACTTCGTCCTTGAATTTCTCGTAGCGCGTCCCCTTAGGATCGATCCAGACTGCGCCGGGCAGGGCCTTGAGATCGTCGAGCGAAATCTTCGGCCCGCCCTTGAGCAATTGTTCCGAGAGATACTCCTCGTACCAGGCTTGGGTGCTGTCCACCGGCTGGCCGGAAATGCGCCCGACCGTGAAGAAGTCTTTGTCGTCGGCGTCCTTCAGGCCCATCCGTCGCGCAACTTCGACGACGAATTCGTATTCCGGCAGTTGCCCGAAGATCGGTTCGACTGCCGGCTGGCGCAGACTCACCGAAGTCCACGTCACCCAGTTGGTCGTCAGATCGTAGCGTTCGAGATACGTCGTGCCGGGGATGACGATGTCCGCCATCTCCGCCGTCTCCGAGAGCATCGTATCCACGACGACGAGGAACTCCAGCTTCTTCAGCGCCTCGATCACGTTGTCCGTGCCGGGAACCGACAGCACGAGGTTCTGGAAGATGACCATCCCGATCTTCGGCATGTACGCCGCCGTGCCGTCCACGATGGATTGCAGGACTTCGGTGTAAACGCCGGAACCGTGACCGAACGGATACAGATTCAGATTGTCGAGGCGCGGCTGAGCGATCTTCGGCCCGTGAGGCTTCTGCCGCGCCGGGCCTTTGCGTTCCGGGTTGATCAGCCCGCCGGGCCGATCGACGTTGCCCAGGAGCGCGTTGAGGATCGCAATCGCGCGCCCGCCCTGCACCGCGTTGGAGTGTTGGCCGGGGCCCGACCACACGTCCACCACCGCCGGGCGCAAGTTCGCCATGTCGCGCGCCATGCGGCGGATCGTCGCGGCGGGCACGTCGGTGATCTGCTCGGCCCACTCCGGCGTCTTGTCGGCGACGAAGGCGGCGAAGTCGTCAAAGCCCGTCGTCCAGTTGTTGACGAATTCCTGATCGTACAGGTTCCACTTGATGAGCAAATGCGCGAGAGCCAGCGCCAGTGCACCGTCAGTCGCCGGGCGGAGAGGAATCCACTCGTGCGCGCGGGCGGCGGTCTGGCTCAGATACGGGTCAACGACGACGAGTTTCGCGCCGTTCTCAATTGCGCGGGTGAAGATGCGCGGCAGGTGACTCCACTTCGTCGCCGACAGCGGGTTCCAGCCGAAGAGCAGAATGTGGCGCGCGTTGGCGAAATCGCCCAGTGGCCGCTCGTCGCCCACTACCAATTTGAACGATGCCTTGCGCGCCACATCGCACAGGTTCGAGTGGTTGTGATAGTTCGGCGTGCCGTACAGTTCGGTGAAGTCTTTCTGGATGTCCACAAACGAATGATCTTCGGAGAACCAGACGAGTTTGTGCGCCTCGCCCGCATCGCGCAGGTCTCTTAGTTTCGCGGCGATGGTGTTCAGCGCCTCGTCCCACGAGATGGCGGCCCAGCCCGGATCGACGCCTTTGCCCTTCTCGGGATTGGTGCGCTTGAGCGGCGTCTTCACGCGATCGGGATCGTAGAGGGCCATCGGGCCAGCGTTGCCTTTGGGGCACATCGCCGCGCCGTCGGTGTTCTTCCAGCGCCAGAAATCGGTCGAGACGTTGGCCACGCCGATCGGATTGTCGGGGTTGGGCTCGATCTTCGCGACCCGGCCCTCGTCCACCCGGACGAGGACGCCCGTTTGCCCGCCGCACATGTTGCAAGCGGTGGCGATCCAGTTGCCGGCCGTCTGCCCGGCGGCGCGCGAGGCCAGTGAGGGCGCGGCGGCGCGGCCATTCTTCGCGGCGACGAACCGTGTGCCGAGAGCGACGGCGCCGGCCGCGCCCGCGAGTTTCAGAAAGTCTCGACGAGTGAAGGTGGTCGTCATAGGTCACTCCTGTGATTCAATCGCCGGCTGCCGGTTCAAAGCCGGAGAGGCGTCGCGGCTCGGGCCGGGCGGCTTCGGGTTCGCCTTCCAGCGGCAAGGCCAGCCAGCCGAGGCTGAACCCCATCGCCGCCAGCGCGATCACGCCCATGCTCGAAAGCCATTCAATCGCCGAAGGCGAGTAGAAGGTGGCGTCGGTGGCGCGCACCGAGCCGCCGAAGAAGAGCGGCAGGCGGGCGGGTGTTCCGAGCAGTGTCGCCGTTTCCGGCGTCGTATAACCCAGGAAGCGCAGGCCCATCACGACGAAGCCGGCCATCACCACGAGTCCTGCCGCGCGCGCCAGCCAGCGTTCGCCCGCTTTGGCGGGCAACTGCGACAGGCGAGCGGTGATCAGTCCGGCGGCGATCACGAACACTAAAATTGCCAGCCCGAACAGCGCCCCGGCGAAGCCGGTGAAGTCGAAGGTCGAGAAGCGCCCGAGTGGATAGGCCGTGTCAACGCCCGGCATGAGCGGCACGGTGAAGGGCGGGATGACGATGTTCAGCCGCACCCCGACGATGCCGACCACGATGAGCGCGGCGGCTACGCCCACCCAGCCGACCGACGCGCCGGTGCGCCGGTTGAGAACGAGAAAGAGTGGCACCAGCGCGCCGAGGCCGAGTTGCCCGATCCAGAAGACATACCAGAACGGGCCGAACATGATCGAGCGATAGACCGCGACGTGATCGGGCACACTGCCGTACAGGCCGACGAGCAGTTCGCTGGTGAGGAAGATCAGATCGAGCGCGAGGAAGCCGGCCACCATCTTGCCCAGGCTCGTGACGAGCGCGCCGTGCGCCTCGTCTTTGCGCCCGAAGAAGGCGTAGATGAACGTGAGGAGTGCGCCGCCGGAGGCCAACGCCGAGACGATGAAGATCAGCGGGAACAGGCCGGTGTACCAATAGGGGCGGGCTTTCACGACGGCGAAGATTGCCCCCGTGCCGCCGTGAACGCCGATCGCCACCGGAACGCCGAGTGTGCCGAGGATCTTCACCATCCGCATATCTTTGGCCGCCGACTCGTCCGATAGGTCTTTGCTGCCGAAGGTAAGGATGCGGCAGACACGCCCGATCCAATCCTTCTGCTCTCCGCGCCGGATCAGGTCGCGCCGCATGAGCAGCCAGAGTTCGGCCAGCAGGATGACGAGGTACAGGGTGTAGAACTGCATCTCCCACTGGAGGACCGAGGTCGCACTGCGGTTGACGTACACGGTCCAGAAACGCTCCATGTGACCCAGGTCAATCAGGATGAATGTCAGCCCGGTGCTCAGGGCGATGAAGGCCGCGAACAGCGCCAGGCGGCCGATCGGCTCGAAGCGCTTGAGGCCGAAGACGTAGATCATCGTCGAGATGAGGAACGCCCCGGCGCTCAGGCCGATGAAGTAAATGTAAAAGGCCACCCACAGCCCCCACGGCCCGAGGCTATTGAGGTTGGTCACGCGAAGCCCCTGCGTCGCGCGAACGTAGATCGCCGCTATCCCGACGACGGCAATGACGCCGAGGAGAGTCCAGTAAGCGAGGGTGAGGGTTTTTTGTCGCATAGTCGCCTCTTGGTCGGCTAATGGC